>JBAXGE010000211.1:0-4055 GCA_037139555.1 Phycisphaerae bacterium | reverse complement strand
TTCCAACTCAAAGGCCAAAAAGCCGGTGAGTTCATCAGCGTCCTCTACCCGCGCAGCACCACCCCCGAAATCACCGCCATTCCCGGCGGAGTCAAAGTCGGCACTGACACCATCTCCTTTGCGGGCACCACGGCTGTTACTGATGAAGCCCAAAACCTCGTCACCGTCACCCGTGGGAGCAAAACGGAACTCACCCTGACCGGCAAGGATATTGACCTAAATCGCAACCAAGGTGAAGTCGGGCTATTCGTTCCCGATGCGGGCTACCCCTTCGGCGATATCCCCACGTGGCTGGCCAAACAACGGATGCAACACCCCAAAACGCCCCAGTGACACCAGACCAATATTCTTGTATACGAATCCCGCTGCGTCCATGTTAGATTTAGGCCTCCATCGGTGTCTGATCGTATATGGACGTAAGGAGTCTGTGTGCCTGAAGACTTAACGCAGCTTGTCGCCCTGGCCCGTCAAGGTAATGCGGATGCTTATACCCGCATCCTGACGCGCATGGAACGCGCCGGCCTGGCCGTGGCCTACGCCATCGTCGGCGAACGCGCCCAAGCTCAGGACGTACTACAAGAGGCCGCCTGGCAGGCATGGCAACATCTGGCCGATCTGCACGAACCCGCAGGCTTTCCCGGCTGGTTCCTGCAAATCGTCAGGCGTAAAGCCCTCGACAGCATCCGACGCCATAAACGATATGAATTCGCCCTGCGCGATTGGGTTGATTTTCGTCTTCAGTTGCAACCCACCGACCGCACCGAGGACACCCCGCATGATCTGGTCGGCCGTGCCCTGAGCGAATTGGACGAACCCACACGGGTCGCCGTGATGATGCGATATTTTGACGCCCAATCCGCCCAAGCCATCGCGGCCGTACTCGACTGCACCCCCGCCGCCGTGGATATGCGTTTGTCCCGTGCCCGGGCGCAATTACGCCAACGTCTGGCCCCGTTATTACCGACGTTGGCCCAGCGCGATCTTTCGACTGGAGTAGCGTTATGAAAATGCCCCCCGAACCGCTCGAACAATTATTGGAAGACCAGCTTGATGCCAATCTGGCTACCGCTACCGGCCGCCTGGCCCATACGTTCCGGCAGCGTCAGGCCCGCAGTCAATCACGCTGGCCACGGCGTTCGCTGCTCTGGATCGGTTCCGCCAGCATTGCCGCCGCGCTGGTTGTCACGGTATTTTTGAAACAACTACTAACGCCCGTTTCCGTACCCACTGAAGTAATAACCCAATTACCCCCTGCCCAAGCCCCCTATATGCTGGATGCCACGGTCTACAATCCCCCCACAACCCCTCCGGTCTATTTCGAAATGGCCGGCCAGCCGTATCAGGCCGTAGCCGTATCGGGCTATCGCAAAGTGCTGATGGCCCGCCCCCAACAGGCGGATCTGTACCAGGTCGAAATCCCGCAAAATAATGTCATGCTGGTTAGATTGCCGGTAAACTGAACGTCTTATTGGCATAGTGAACTTGAATCGTGTCCCGGTGTTTTTTTAGGAGTCCCAATGATGCTTCCCCGTCTTACCGCTGTATTCTTAATCCTGTGTGTAGGTGGTTCCGTGTTCGCCCAACTGGCCCCATCCACCCAGCCCGGCGGTGTGGGCTTCATGGATCTCAATTATGTCCGCAAGCTGAATGGCGAAGCCGTTGTGAAAACGGAGAAGGCAGCATTTTTGGGCGTTGCCGTGATTCCTATGAGCAGCGAACTGCGCAAGCAGTTGCAACTCGCCGACGGTCCGGGTCTGGTCGTCCGTTTTGTCGAACCCGATTCCCCCGCCGCGCTGGCCGGGATTGCCCAGGATGATCTGCTGCAAAAAATCAATGACCAGATGATTTTCAATCACGCCCAACTGGCCGCTCTGACCCGATGGTACAAAGCCGGCACAAAAATCAATGTCAGCCTGCTCCGCGCCGGCAAGCCCCTCACCGTCACCGCCACCCTGACCGAAAAAGAACAACCCGTGGCCGAGGATGGCACCATCCCCATGCCCAACCGCATCATCCTGACCGCACCGAATGGCATGTCTCCCAATATGCGCGACATCATTGAACGCGAAATGCCGAATCTGCCCCCGGACCTGCAGCGTACCCTGCGCGGCCAGATGGAACAAAAATCCACCCCGGCTCCCGATGGTGCAGTCACCATTCCGTTGGATATCCCCGACCCCAATCCCGATACTCCCGAAAAAGTCGAGGCCCGCGCCCGGCAGCGTATGCAAGACCAACAGCAAATGATGCTCCAGAACATGCCGGGGGGCATTCGCCTCCAGATGCAGCAAATGCAGGGCAATGGCGCCCCAGTGCCAATGAATTTCAAGAGCACCAGCGTGGAATCCCGCAATGGTAAAACCGTCCGCACCCAAACCGACAACGAACACCGCATCCAGATCACCGAGGAAGCGGGCAAAGACACCCAACTGAATATCCAGGACCGTGAGGGTAAAGTGCTCTTCGATGGCCCTGTTAGCACCGACGAACAGATCAAAGCCATCCCGGCCGAACTTAAAGAAAAATACGAACAGGTCAAAGAAGGCAATAAAAACAACGTGATCAAAATTGGCGGTGCCATCAATGGTGGCAATATGATTATCAACGGCGGCTCCGGCATTACGATTACCACCAGCACCACCCAGAAAGCCGACTAACGCCGCATGCAACCAAGTCCTCCCCCACACTTCCGGCCCGTCGCCAGAAGTGTTTTTTATTCCCCGCTGCAGCTTTCGCTGGCATTACCCCGCCCCGGGACGCTAGGATAAGGCCATGACAGAACCAATTTCCAACCCCGCGGCCCGAGTGACCTGCACCGATCTTCTGGGCATGTGCCAGCGCGGCGAAAAAATCGCCATGCTTACCGCCTACGACTATCCCATGGGCCGTATCCTCGCGCAGGCTGGCATCCCCCTGATCCTCGTGGGCGATTCCGCCGCGATGGTCGTCCTCGGCCACGACAGCACCACGGCCGTCTCGCTGGACTATATGGTCACCATCACCGCCGCCGTCCGGCGCGGTGCTCCGCAAGCGTTTCTGATGGCCGATCTCCCTGCCGGCTCTTACCTCACCCCCGCTCAGGGCCTCATAAGTGCCCAGCGCATGGTGCAGGAGGCCCGCGCCGACGCCGTTAAACTTGAAGTCGAACCCGGTGACCTCCCCACGGTCGCTGCGCTCAGCGCTGCGGGTATCAGCGTCTGCGCTCATCTGGGCCTGCTACCCCAAAAAGTCGCCCCCGGCGGCAGCTACAAAGCCCAAGGCCGCTCCGCCTCCGCGAAAGCGGAAATCGTCGCACGCGCCCGCGCCATGCGCGCCGCCGGCGCCCAAATGATTTTGCTCGAAGCCGTCCCCGATGCCGTCAGCCAGGCCGTGATTGCCGCGGTAGACTGCCCCGTCCTCGGCTGCGGCGCCGGACCCAGTTGCCACGGCCACGTCGTGGTGACCCTCGACATGCTGGGCTATGCCGACCGCCTGCCCCGCTTTGTCGAACCTTACGGCGCCATCCCCGCCGCCATCCTCTCAGCCGTACAGGCTTATAAAACCGCCATCGCCACCGGCACCTACCCCGCCGAGCGCCATACCTATCGCATGCAGGAAGAATAAACCTTCCCCCGCCGGCAACGTATAATCCAAAGTTGCAAGATTGGTATTTTTTTTACAGAGGAAACGCACATGACCATGAAACACGTTCTGGCCCTCAGTTGTCTCCTGGTGATCGGCAGCATCGGCACACTCCCCTCCCCGCTTCGTGCCACCCCACCCGCACCCGCAGTGGCTTCGGTGGTGGAACTATCCAAAGTCTTCCGCAGCGTCCATGCCACCATGAAAGAATCCGTGGTCAATATCCGCACCTCACGCACCATCGCCGCAGCCCCGGCCCACGGCAAACTTTCCCCCCGTAACCAAATCCCCGAAGAACTCCGCCGCATGCTCCCCGTGGACCCCTTCGGCGAGGCCGAACCCGACGCCACCCCCGGCGGTAAAGCCGAAGGCACCGGCTCCGGTGTGCTGATCTCCGCCGACGGTTACATTCTCACCAATAATCACGTCATTGA
>JBAXGE010000210.1:0-4060 GCA_037139555.1 Phycisphaerae bacterium | reverse complement strand
CGACCATACCGTCCTCGCGTTCGATGATGTGCCAGGCGGAACCTTCTCGGTGGGCATCCCAGAGGGATTGGCCGAAGGCATCGGTGTGTTTGGTCATGACGACTTCCTTGCTGTGCTCTCCGCGCGCTCGATAAAGTACCGGTTCAAACTTGATAGGTGATTGTCGCTCGTTTGAACCGCCCTGTAAACACCGACGGCCCCGGCAGCTGCCGATGCCATTAAGTTGGTGCGACTCGGGGCGACACCCATTGTACCTTATTGCCTGAGAATCTAGGAATACGCCTAGTACTTAGTCTCGTCCCCAACTGCTTAGCTTTTAGCAGCGAGGATGTTCTAAGTCTAGTGCCCAACGGTGGTTACCGCAAGCCTGTACAAAAGGCTTGAAAATAACCCCTTGCGGCGTAATCCAGTCCTTCCCCCGTGGCGCGTCATCTAGGTCGCCCCGGAGGAGCCATTATGGCCACTTTTGACGTTCAGCAGTTGTTGTCTAAGGTACGGTCGGAGTTCACCCCCCAGCTACCGGAAAGTGAGGTAAAAAGGACCGTACCACGCAAATTTATGCGTTCGACCGCAGAACGCGGCTTGCCGGATTTCCCCTCGCTGGTAGCCCTGGCGCAATGCTGGGTGGCCGATCAGCACCAGTATTGGCCTAGCTTGGTCACCAGCGGTGAGCTTCCCGATTCTACCCCCGCAGTAGCGGAAGGCTTGGCCCAAGCTTTCCAGCGGCGATTTTTGGGGATGATGACCACGCAGTACAATCCACATACGGTTCTCCCTGAGGGGACCAGAATTGGGGCCGCCTACAGCCGTTTTTCCTGCGAAAAGAACAACCCCGCGTCAATTCAGCAGCAGTTGCACCGCATCCTGAAGCTGGCCCACGAGCAAAATGTATTTGTGCCGTGGGAACTCGTATTCGGGGATGCGGGGGTCAGCGGGTTGGTAACGGTCCGTCATAATTACCGTTTGCTTAAGGCGGTTATGGCGGCCAGCAACCCCTCGTGTTTTTCCGTACTCTATCTTGACGAATTCAGTCGTCTGAGTCGCCGCCTAATTGAAACCCTGATCTTCATGGAAACGGCCAAAAGCCACAATATCGAGGTGGTTAGTGTCACCCAGAGATTTGATCCGACTACTCCAATGGGAAAGATGTTGTTATCCCTGCTTGGTGAAATGGCTGAAAACTCCTCTAGGGAAACTGCCGACCGTTGCGAACGCGGTCATGATCACGCATGGCGGGTCACGAAAACCTCGGTTAAGCATCCCGCATTGGGCTACCTGCGGGTGGTGGCTCGTGATACCAACGGCCAACCGCTGTTGGGGGCGAATCAAAAGCAACTTTACCGGGAGGATATCGACCCAGACACTGCCCCCTTTGTCAAGATGGCGTTTCTGCTCCGAGCACAGAAATTAAAAAGTCGGATGGAAATCGCGCGGATTTTTAACACGCACAACGTGGGCGGGCGGAATCGTTGGGGCGATAGCTGCATCCGGCAACTGTTCCAACGCCGCGATTACATTGGCGTGGAGGTTCACGCCAGTACTAAGACGGTGCGTCATCCCCAAACCGGCGTGAGTAAGCGTATTCCGCAGCCCGAGAACCTTTGGAAGACGCGCTCTATGCCGCACAAAAGGATCATCAGCGACGAACTCTTCAACGCGGTACAGCTGATCGAAAAGCAAGTCGCGGACAGTTTTACTTCAAAGTTTAAGGGCCCCCGGCGAGCGCGTAACGAACTGCACGCCACTACCCCTCTCAGCGGGGTACTGGTTTGTGGTTATTGCGGTAAACCGTTAGGCCTAGGCAAAGCGGGCAGCTACGCAGAATACCGGTGCTTGAATGGCATCAATCACTCCCAAGGGTGCAAACTCGATACGTATCGCAACGTGCGGCAGGTCAGCACGGCAATCATCGAGCACCTCCGGGAGGTCTTGATCACGGACGAGATGCTTGACCGTCTGGTACGTGAAACCCAGACCGCACTGGATATTGCCTGTCAAGGCGATCAGCACGACACCGGCAAGTTACAGGGCAAGGCCAAAAACTTGGAGACGCGTAACCAGACCCTCTTGAAGAGTTTGGAACGCCAAACCGGCGAGGCTCTGCGGGAGCTGATCATGCGAAAACTTCAGGCCAACCTGAACGACCTTGAGAAGGTAAAGAGTCAGTTGGCGACCGCTAAATCTCGGCACGAGCTCAAGCAGATTACAATCTCTAAAACCGAGGTAGTTGCAGCGCTGGAACCCCTGTGGGCGCTGCTTAACCAAGGGGACCCAACAGAGGTGTCTATGGTCCTGCGAGCGTTGACGGGACCGATCAAGATCACGCAAACCACGCTGGCAGGTGACCCCAAGCCAGTCTGGGTAGCGGAGTTTAAGGCAGACCTGATCGCGGGTCTGGCTGCACTAGGTATCCGGCAGAACGGATTCAATTCCGAGGTCTGGACGCAATTAAACAAGGCCGGGATTGAGTTTAACTACCCTACCAAGCTCCCTCTGATCCATCGTGATGTCTTCGCACGTATGGGCCCCAAGGTCAAAGCCTTGGTCGATAACTTTGCCCAGCGTCAGGGGACCCGGGATGGGGCGATTGCACACGCCGCCGATGCCCTGGATCTGCATTGGTACCAAGCCCGGGATTATCTCGTCTTTGCAGAAACCGGGCAACGCCCGAAAACCAAGGTAAAGCCCAAGAAACTGGGGCAAATACGCGAGTCCGACCAGGCCAAAGCCGATGCCCCAGCCTATTTGAAGATCACCCAGCAGGTAAAGGAAATGCGCGATCTCCAGCGTCGTTCCTGGCCGGAGATCGCC
This sequence comes from Phycisphaerae bacterium, assembly GCA_037139555.1. Taxonomy (GTDB): domain Bacteria; phylum Planctomycetota; class Phycisphaerae; order WQYP01; family WQYP01; genus JBAXGE01. Next base: position 1,249 of record JBAXGE010000210.1, on the reverse strand, counting down.
CAGGTACTCGGGTACTGTGAACCAACCTGCAAGCGGGCCTACGCGCAAAGTCATAAGGCCGAAATCGCTGCGGCCGCCGCGCAGGGGGTGAAAATTTGGATGGGACGCGGGAGCAAACTTACCCCCGAGCAGATCACTCAGTTGCGTCAAGAGGTTCAGCCTTACCTGGATTGCCCCATGCCCACGAAAGAAGTTAACCGGATTGCCAAACTCGTTGGGTGTAGCAGTATCACGGTACACCGAGAACGCAACCGGATGCGTCTGGAAACCCCAGGTAAGCCGCAAATCACGGACCGTTACTAATTCTGCTACCACGAGCCACCGGCCCCGGCCTGTGATGATGGGACTGCCCCCAGAGTTACAGGTCGGGGCATGTCGCCTCCCCCACATATCCCCGGCACATCTCAAGAGATCACCTTCAACGCTAGGCCCAGTGAACTCACGTAGGGGCAGTTTCATGGCATAACAAATAACTCCCAACTATCAACACAATGGAGCTCCATTGTGTCGGTGCGTGGGAGTTTTTATACATGCCACAAATTGGAGGCAAATTCCCCGAAAACTGCATAAAACACCTTTATTTATGGGGTTTTCACCACGCCGGGGGCAGGTATGTGTACAGACACGTGGCCAACATGGCCTAAGATTTCAAATACGTATTTGATTCGCCCCCCCCCTCACAACCGCTCATCCAGCACCGACGGTGGCGACGGCTCCAAGGGATCGAGGCGTTTGGCCTGATCCCGGGCATGGTCTCGAGTTGAAGCCCCGGGCATACAGAGTCAGCACACTGAGCCCATTTTGCAGCACATCGCAGCCACCGTCTCGCAACCCGCAAGATCAATTAACCCCCTGCGTTACCAACGCTTCCGCCTGCTTGTAGGCCTTTTGTTTGATCAGTTGGCCCCGGCCATAGAGGACGGCGCGGAAGCGGTCGTCGGGGGATTTGTCGCTGGTTAGTTCGTGGTCCACGTATTCGGTCACACCATTGAGCGCGGCCCAGAGGGTCCCGCGTACGTTGGGCAGGTGGTTGCCCCGGCCGCAGTCGTAGTAATAGGCCGACCGGGTGCGGTGCCGACGCATAACTTCCAGCAGAGGTGACTGGCGGTCTGGTGGTTGGTTCGGCTTGCGCTGGGGATCGGGAAAGATGGCGTTGAGATACGTTGCCAGTTTGGCTGGGCCCATGGGGTACTTGGCCATGGCCTGGCTGGACTTCTGATACCCCGCGATTTCCTGCTGCACCACCCCC
>JBAXGE010000209.1:0-4069 GCA_037139555.1 Phycisphaerae bacterium | reverse complement strand
AAGTCGTAACAAGGTAGCCGTAGGGGAACCTGCGGCTGGATCACCTCCTTTCTAGGGGATTAAACCTAGGACACGGCTTGCAAATGCTCATTTCTATGGAGTAAACGAACTCGCCATACCTATCCCTGTACGCTGAGGCCTACAATCTTGGGCCGATGAAGCAAGCAGATCGAAACGTATGGAGTCACCAGTGTGAATCTGGTAGGAATATGAATGTTTCAAGGTACGCAGAGTAATCTGCACGTGAACCTGTAAGAACAATTCTCGTCCGAACGCAAGTTCGGGTCCGGTTGCCGCAAGGCAATGTCAGGTGGCATTTTAAACCATGTTTACTTATCAACAGCCTAAACTGTAGGCCAAGAGAGAAATCTCTTGGCCTATTGCTTTTTTGCGGCCAACCGCCCATGATAATTGCGTCTGCGGTTTCCCGGTTATTACTGCGTGGTGCCCTATGTCGTTTGTCCTTGCGGAAGCGTTTGCGGCCTTGGCGATTTTCCCCTGCTGCTTTGCCTTCATCCCCTTGGTCGCCATTCTGATTGGCCTGGCCCTGACCGCGTTCTGGGTCTGGATGCTGGTGGATGCCTGCACCAATCCCGCACTGGCTAAAAATAACGACCGCCTGATGTGGGTCTTGGTAATTCTCTTTGCCCATGGCTTGGGTGCTATCATCTATTACTTCGTGGCCCGCAAACCCAAGACCTGATGGAGCGGTGCCGACATCGTCGGCCCTGCCGAAAGTTAAACTGGCGTATGAGTATCCCGGATCGGCCTTTACAGGGAGTTCATCATGTGGCAGCGTTTGTTACTCAGTGGTTTGATCCTCACCATCTTATGTCTGACGGCCTGCGTGCCGGAATTTGTCAATCCGCTGGTAGATCCTGCCAAAGCCAAGCCCGACCCCGCACTAACCAAACCGTTCGCCTGGGTCAAAAAGAATGATAGCGAACAGATTCTGCGTTTCAGCACAGATGCCAAAGGCTTTCGCGTTGTGCACTTAATCACCGAAAAAGATGCCAAACACGGTATCCGCAATCTGGAAAGCAAAGCCTATGAAGTACTTACGGTGACGCTGGGGGAACAGAACTATATGCACATCCGGGCGGTGGAGGTACCCGAGCAAGCCAAGAATGATAAAGCCTGGTTACTGCTGCGTTACCGCTTTGCGGACGGCAAGCTGGTGGTGGAATTGGTCAATTTTGCCAAAGTCGCCGATGCCGTCAGTGCGGGTAAACTGACCGGGACCGTCGAACGTGATGACAAGGGTGATGCCAAATCTGTCAAAGTCACCGCCAGCACTGAAGCGCTGGTGGTCTGGTTGACTAAAAACGCCGACGATAAAACGCTATGGTCCGAACTGGGGACCTACACGGCTGTCCCGGAAGCCAAATAACTGCATCTGACCATGTTACTTGCTGAACGTAAAGCGCCCATGGCTGTCGCCATGAATCGTGATCGTATCCCCGGCCACGAAGTCGCCATCCAGTAGCCGTAGCGCCAACGGATTTTCCACCTCTTGTTGTAGCACACGCTTCAACGGCCGCGCGCCAAATTGCGGGTCATACCCGCGCTCGGCCAGCGTTTCACGGGCCTCGGGACTAAGTACCATGCTCATGCCCTGAGCCTGCAGCCGTTGGGCCAAGCGCTCCGCCTGAATATCCACAATCTTCGTGATGTGGCTCTTGTCCAGCGTGTGGAAGATCACGATGTCATCAATACGGTTGAGGAACTCCGGCCGGAAGTGCTGCTTGAGCAGATCGCGCACTTTGGCTTCGATTTCCCAATCCGCGCCCGACTGCCCGGCCAATTCCTGGATCACCTGCGAACCCAGATTGCTGGTCATGATGATGACCGTATTCTTGAAGTCCACCGTACGGCCCTGGCCATCGGTCAACCGGCCATCGTCCAACACCTGCAACAGGACGTTGAACACATCACGATGGGCCTTTTCGATTTCATCAAACAAAATCACGCTGTACGGCCGGCGGCGCACCGCTTCGGTCAGCACGCCCCCTTCCTCATAGCCCACATAGCCCGGCGGGGCGCCGATCAGCCGCGCCACCGAGTGGGGTTCCATGAATTCGCTCATGTCAATGCGCACCATGGCTTCGTCGGTATCAAACATAAACGCGGCCAGTGCCTTGCACAGTTCCGTCTTGCCCACGCCGGTGGGGCCCAGGAACATAAAGCTGCCGATGGGCCGTTTGGGATCGCCCAGCCCCGCGCGGCTGCGGCGCACCGCATCGGCCACGGCTTTCACGGCCTCTTCTTGCCCGACCACGCGCTGGGCCAGATGGGCTTCCAGTGTTTTCAAGCGTTCGCGTTCGCCGGTCAGCATGCGGGTGACCGGAATGCCGGTCCATTTGCTGACCACCTCGGCGATTTCCTCGGGGGTCACTTCCTCGCGCACCAGCGCGTTGCCGCTCTGGGCGAGAGTATCAAGTTTCTTTTGATTATCCGCCAGATCCCGTTCCAAGTCACGCATGGTGCCGTAACGCAGGCGCGCGGCTTCTTCCAATTGGCCGCGCCGCTGGGCCTCTTCGAATTCCTGCTCGGTCTTCTGCATCGCTACGCGCACATCCTTGCTGCGTTTCAGCAGGCCGGCCTCCTGCTCCCATTTGGCGGTTAATTGGGTATTCTGCTCGCGCAGATCGGCGATCTGTTTCTCGCATTTTTCCAACTGTTGGCGCGAGCCTTCGTCTTTTTCTTTTTTTAGCGCTTCGCGTTCGATTTCCAATTGCATCAACCGCCGGCGCAGGGCGTCGAGTTCGGTGGGCATGCTGTCGTTTTCAATGCGCATCCGGCTGGCCGCCTCATCCATCAGATCAATGGCTTTGTCCGGCAAAAAACGATCCGCGATATAGCGCTGGCTCAGGGTGGCTGCGGCCACCAGTGCGGCATCTTGAATGCGCACGCCGTGATGTGTTTCGTAACGATCTTTCAGGCCGCGCAAAATCGCAATCGTAGCCTCCAGACTCGGTTCGCCCACCATGACGGGTTGGAAACGCCGTTCCAGTGCCGGGTCTTTTTCGATGTATTTGCGGTATTCATCCAGCGTGGTGGCCCCGATGCAGCGCAGTTCGCCGCGGGCCAGCGGGGGCTTGAGCAGATTGCCCGCATCCATACTGCCCTCGGCCTTGCCGGCGCCGACTACATTGTGCAGCTCGTCAATAAACAGAATGATATTGCCCGCCGCGTCCTGAACTTCTTTCAGCACGGCCTTGAGCCGGTCTTCAAATTCCCCGCGGAACTTGGCCCCGGCAATCAGAGCGCCCATGTCCAGCGCCAGCAGACGCTTGCCGCGCAGGCCTTCAGGCACATCGCCCGAGAGAATCCGCTGAGCCAAGCCTTCCACAATGGCCGTCTTACCCACGCCCGGTTCGCCGATCAGCACAGGATTGTTCTTGGTCCGCCGGCTCAACACCTGCATGGTCCGGCGGATTTCCTCATCCCGGCCAATAACCGGGTCCAGTTTCCCGGCCCGGGCGGCCTCCACCAGATCGCGGGCATATTTTTCCAGCGCCTGATATTTGTTTTCCGGCTCCTGATCTGTCACGCGCTGACTGCCGCGCAGGGTCTTGAGTGCGGTAAGCAATTCCGCGCGTTTCAGGCCCAGCATCGAGAGCACTTCCTTGGCGGGACTGGCCACATCCGCCAGCGCCAGCAGTAAATGCTCGGTCGAGACATAATCATCTTTGAGCTTTTTCGCTTCCCCTTCCGCGCCCACTAGCACTTCCTGCAGATCACGTGTGGGGGCCAATTCCGCCCCGCCGGTGATGGCGGGTTGCCGCTGCAATTCGGCACTGACCACACTGGCGATCCGCTGCGCATCGCAGCCAACCTTGGCCAGCAGCGGACGCACGATGCCATCTTTATCGCCCAGCAACACCAACAGCAAATGCAGCGCGTTGATGTTGGGGTGCTTGGCCCGCAGCGCCTCGGCCTGGGCGGAACTCAGGGCTTCCTGGGCTTTGATCGTAAATTGATCCATACGCATAGGTGCCTCCTTGGTGTGGTGAATTCACCACATGAGGAGATACGCAAGGACCGTGCCATGAGAGAAAAATGCAAT
>JBAXGE010000208.1:0-4073 GCA_037139555.1 Phycisphaerae bacterium | reverse complement strand
TCAAGGTATCGGTAACGGTTAAACGGCGGCCTTGTGGGTCATAGGTGGCATCCATTCCGGTATTGTTGGCGTCGCGCTGTTTGCGCAACTGGCCCCGGTCATCATACCAAGCCAATTGCGCGGCATTGTTGGCATCCAGCGTGATGAGGGTGCGACCAAGGGCATCGGAATAGCTGCTGGCGCTGTGATTATTGGCATCGGTAACCGTGGTCACCAGCAAGGCACCCGGCACGGTAAAGTTGGCCACCGAAGGCGTGGCCAGTACATCGTATTGCATGCGCGTGGCATAGCCCAAGGGATCAATGGCCACCACACTGCGGCCAGCGGCATCACGAATGCTGGCACTGGTATCCCCGGCAGGACTGGTACTGGCCACCAAACTGCCCGAGACGGTGGCATCCAAGCCCAGGCCGGTGAGATAACTGGCATAGGCGGTTTCCAAGCCCTGGCCATCGCCGACCTGTTCGTCATAGGCCACGGTGCTGGTCAGACCCGTAAGGGCACTCGCAATGGGAGGATTCTGGGGATCAATCACCCCCGGCAGCGTCAGCCACTGGCTGCGGGCCACGGGGCGATTGCGTGCATCGTAGCGCGTGGTGCCAAACGAGAGGACCTGAGCAGGATCGGTTCCCAGATTCAGGTAGTTGGTGACTTGGGCAATATCTGCCACCTGGGCACTGGCCACGACATTGCCATTATGGTCGTAATTGTTGACCGTGGCCGCCCCGGTGGGGTCCACACTGGCCAGCAAGCGGCCACAGCAGCCGTACAGGTTATACCAACGGAAATTACGGGCATCGAACGTCTCGAACCGCTGGCCATCGAGGTAATACGTGTAGCTGGTGGTGCCACTGGCGCCAGTTTGGCTGGCCACCAGATTGCGGCCGGTGTAGGTATACACCGTGCGCGCATTAACCCCCTCGCTAAAGTAGCGCGGGTAGCGGACTTCGCTGACATTCCCAGCGGCGTCATAGCGGGTTTCCGATTGGGCGGCAGCGCTAGTGCCATCGGCCAGATAGGTCTGGCTGCGCCGGCCCTGGGCGTCGTAGACATACCGGGTCGGTACGGCCAACGCATCCAAGGTGCGCACCACTTCCCCGGCGGGGTTGTATTCGGTCTGGGTAATCAAATAACTGGAATTCATGCCCGACTGCCGGGTCAGACCCGACAGATAGGCGTTGTAGGCTTCGGGATCGGTCGGCAAGGAGAGGGCATTGGGGACGGTTTCCTGCACGGTGCGAATCACCCGGTCCATATTGTCATAAACCGAGAAGGTCCGCCGACCATAGGCATCCTGGGTGTACAGTTCCCGGTCGTCTTTGTCATAGACCGTGCGGGTGGTCAGCGTGGTGCCGGTATTGGGTTGGCTATGGGTGGCTACGATGCGTTGCCGGGAATCGTATTCGTAGGTGGTGGTCTTGCCGGCGGTGGTGGTGGACAGGGTGCGATTGGTGCCGGGGAGATAGGTAGTGGTCGTAGTCAGGGCCACGGCAGTACCCGCAGCACTGGTGCTGGCAATCTGACGACCATGGGCATCATAACTGTAACTGGTGAGGTTCCCGTTGCGGTCGCGCCGCGTCACTACCAAATCAGCCTGTACGCCGGTCCCGTAGACGGTTTCTTCGTAGCTGTCATCGGGATAGTGGGTGCGGATTTGACGGTTGCGCAGGTCATAGTCATAGCTGGTGATGCGCCCCAGCGGGTCGGTGCTGCTGGTCAAGCGTCCGGCGGTATCATAGGCGTAAGTGGTGACCGGCGCAGTGGGGTCGGTGGGTTTGTCCTTGGGCTGGGTAATGGTGACCAGATACCCCTGGGTGTTATACCCATAGGTGGTGATGTTACCATTGGGATCGGTCTGGGTCTGCACCTGCCCCCGGCTGTTGTAGGTGTATGTGGTGGTAGCGGCCACGGTGGTACCATAGGCCACGGTGCGGGTAAGGAGATTGTCGCTGTCGTTATAGGTGCAAACCGTCGTGCGCCCCGATTCATCGGTGACGGTAAGCGGTTTGCCATTGCTGTTGTAGGTAGTTTGGACCGTGGTACCGTTGGGGTTGGTTACTTTGGTTAAACGCCCGGCGGTACGTTCGCGCGAATAGCTCGTGCTTTGACCATGGGCATCTGTTTTCTTGGTAGTCCACTTATATTGGCCATCAACGATATAGGATTCTTGGTTGGTGAAATCGCCTTCATAGGCAACCGCGCCGGTGGCGCTATTTACATTGATCTCCCAAGTATTCGCCACCCCACTGCTAATATCCTGCTCGCCACGGAATACTGCCCGTTGCATACGCCCGGCGCCGTCGAGCACCTGCATGGACTGGTCCCCATTGCTCAGATTGGTGGGCAAAGACACATTGCATACTTCGCCCTCACCATTGACGGACATACGGAACAAACGACCAGGTTGATTGCGAAAACTCCCGTCTACCGGCTGCGTCCACCCATCCACGGTCAGGTAAATACTCTTGTTCCGATGGGTACCACCCGCCGCCGGATCGTTAAATGTGAGTACCTGACAAGCTGTGGTCGTGTCGTAGGTCACGGTCCACTGACTCTGGGTACCGTCAGCGTGGGTGACTCCGGATAAGCCCACAATGGGATAGGTGTCATTGGTCTGAGGTGTCAGGTTGTAATGATATTGCACAGCAGACCCCGTTGGCTGCGTGATCTGGCTGACTACCCAACGGCCTGATACCGGGGCATCGGCATAGGCAAACTGCGCCACTCGTTGATGTGCGTCCGTAACCGTGGCAATTTTCCACAACTGACTGCGGTCACTATTAAGTTCGGTATCGCTGGCATCTGCGGCATAGGTATAAGCGATTTGCAGGGCATTACCGTGGCGATCGGTATAACCGCGCAACCGCCCAAATCGCGATAAGGTGTTGGGATCATTATTGGTGCGGATGATATCAAATGTCATCGTCCAACCGTCATGACGGGTTAATACCGCCGTGGCCGCCGTGGCTTGATTGGTGATCACCTGACCTTGGGCATCATATAGCACCACCCCGCGAATCGCATTATTGCGGGTATCGGTATAAGTCCGAGCCGTGGCGTTCCAACCCAAAGGCCGGTCGGTACGATCATTGGGATCAAACAGGCGCATCGAGCCCGAGCCATCGGCTGCCGTGGCCGACTTGCTCAGGATCAGTTGTATGTCATAATTGCTGAAAACCCCCGGTCCAAACATACCAAAATAGGTAATGTCACGGTAACGATGCATGCGGGTAAGTTCAAAGGTTGGCAGCGTCCCGGAACCATCGGAACTACCACCACATGAGCCGCAACCAGCAGAGATTTTAGGCTCAATATAATCACGCGCATAATGCACATAGGACAAACGCGAATAATCAATATACGAGGCACCACTACCCGACGCATTCGGAGTTGGGTGACTGTTAGCATCAGCCGTATAGGGAGCTTCCGGCGGACAAGGATCACATGGGCTACAGGTGATTTTCTTTTTGTCTTTTTTGCGTTGCGGGTTAAGACAGTTTGGAACGTTTGTTGCACGTACTGTCACATCAACTGCGGTCTTAGACGTTGGCGTGGCTGTAAAAGTTTGGTTCGTGATAACAGTGTCGGCCCAAAGCTGCGATCCTGCGATCACGACCGCGAGGCCCGCGGCCAAGCGTACTAAAAACCGACCGTTACGTTTCTGCATTTTTACCATCCGTTCCATGATCTACACTCCAACTTGAAGCCATTCTACCTGTTGTACTATTCTGGCGATAACACAATCCCAACCTTATTGGGCTGCGGTCGCGTCGGTCACATTAATAAAAAATTGCACCTGCCCGGCGGTCAGGGGACCACCGGCAATAATCCGCACGTCCCCCACCGTTCCCGGTGTGGCCGTAAATACCGCTGTGGCAATACCTTTGGCATCCGCCGCTACGGTGATGGTACTGAGGCCATTGGACCAGGCCCCCAAGTCCGCACTGTAAAACGTCACCGGCACCCCCGGCTTGGCCTGCACCCGCAAGGGTAACTGCCCCTTGCGCGGCATATCAAACATCGTACCTTCCACCGAATCCAACACCGTCACCCCCGGCCCCGCCCGTAATACC
>JBAXGE010000207.1:0-4093 GCA_037139555.1 Phycisphaerae bacterium | reverse complement strand
CCGGCGGAAAATTATTGCTTTGCACCCTCGACCAGCCATGCCAAGATGCCCTCCGCCTCCGCCTCGAGCTTGTTCAGCAGTTCGAGGTCCACGGCATTAGGGTCTATGGTTCGATCAAACGGGACGACGACCATGCGCCGCCATACCCCCTCGGTGTCCTCATCAATCCGGGGGCGGTGGTTCGTTACCATGCAGACCTTGGCTGTCCGCTTGGCCTCTATGAAGTCCTGACGCATACGGCGATAAATGAGCCTAGGCTCCCCGGTCAGTTGTTTGACGACCTGCAACCGCAGGACCGCGCCGTCTTCGATTTCAGTGGCCACAACAAGCCGTTTATCTACCAGTGTTGCAAACTCGGTGGGATGCCCGCCGAATTCTTTGTCCTGCATAGCCAGCAGTTTGGGCGGAGCAATCCCCCCATATTCTCCCATAGTGCGCAGCGTGGTTTCCATGAGGACGCTTTTACCATTCTGGCCCCTGCCCAGCAGGATAGGGAATATTTGCAGCGTGATATCCCCCGACAAACAATAACCGAGGTAATACTGCAACCAATTGACAACATCCGCCGGGAGGATTTCCGCTAAGAATTGCTTCCAGCGCGGGGCGGGGGCATCAGGGATGTATCGGTCTCGGCATATCTTTGTAATATAGTCCGCTTGCCGATGGGGGCGCAATTCACCCGTGCGCAGGTCCAGAGTGCCGTTTTTGACATTGAACGCATAGGGGTCCTGATCCAATTCGGCCATCTGAATAAGCAAGCGGCCTTTGGCTAGGTGAACACATGCCCGTATCCGCTCCATTTTGGACCCACCCTTGCGGAGTTTGTCCAAATGCTTGGCCTCGGGTAGTTCCTGGTCCGGATACTTCGCCAGACGTCTGGCAATCTCTTGTGGGATGCATGACGCCATGTTTTCAATCACGACACTGTCGGTCCACTCCCAATGGGTGCCGACAAAGCGCAACCAGCCCAGGCCCTCCACCCAGCGCAGGTCCTTACCATACATCTCCACGAAGATGCCGCAGCGTCCGATATCGTCTTCATCTCGTGGCGGACGTGGGCTGTCTTCGGGGATGGCCGTGGCACGCGCTTGGCCAGCGCGGGGAGATTGCTTGCGCCGTGCCGGACGGTCCTCCGCCTTGCGGTCGTCGCCATGGCGTTGGGCATTGTTCATGGTGGTGCAAAGTTCATCGTCATCTAGGGGTGGATCGTTACGCTGGTTCCATTGGCGAAGTAATCTGAGGATGTCTTCCTCGGGGATGCCAAACTTCCGTAGGTTACCCGCGTTACGGTAGGCCGCTTGGTTGCGTCCGCCCTGCGCTACGCTCTCGAGCTTGTCAGCGTAGGCCGTGGCATGTTTTAAGCGTTCATCCGCCTTCTCGGACATCCCGGAAGGCAAAGACGCAGTGGGGGGCGGTTGTAGGGGGACCGGCCTGGCGTTCACCTCCGCCATCGCATCAAGTTTGTTCAGGTGCTCATCAGTTAACATGGGAAACCTCGGGTTTTAATAGTTGGGCTTGAATGAAAGGGATGGCTTTGGTGTTGAAATAACCCGGCAACCGACCGACCCGTTCCGGGTTCTTGCAGGTGGGGTCCGCCCCCAGTAGTGTCGCAAGTTGGCCTTGCCGTCTTCGCCAGACTGTTAGATCGGTGCAGGGCTTGTCCAGCATCCAGTAGGACCACAAGCCGTGGCCGCTATTGACGATAGCCTCGGGCTCTGGCCAGCCGGCCTTGTGTATCCGCTCGACCAGCGCCGCCACCGTCAGGGTGGGGTCGTCTATGTCTACGAAGTGGCAACGCGCCAAAGGGATCGCGTCATCACCGCGCAGGCCCGCGGATCGCCGGGGATTGATCCCGAAATAGACCCCATACCCGCGTGCGTTGGCGGAGGCGATTTGCTCCACCGCCGCCGCGCCGCCAAACTCATGGCCGGGGAGGATGAGGACCACCGCCGGATACCAGTGCGAATAAGGTCGCAGGTCGGGCCGATCGCGGGGCGGGATGCAGCGTATCTCGACCACGTCATCAAGGGCAAAGAGTAGCGCCAGCAACGTGGCCACGGCGTCATGATCCAGCGCCCGCCGTTGTTCCATAGGCAAAATGTAGGTAGAATGATCCACGGGTAAACCTCCCAAATATACCCACCATGAGTGTCAGCTCTTGGTGGGTTTTGTTTTTGGTTACTTCGCCAGTGCATCAATTGCCCGCATAACGTCTTCACGGCGCCACCGGATGGCCCGGCCAATGCGTACAGGTGCCGGAATTCGTCCCAGGGCGATATCCGTGTAAAGCGCACGGCGGGAGCGTTGCAGCAAAATTGACACGTCCGTGATGGTCAACAACTGGTTTTCCTGCTGGACCGGCTTGGAGGGATAGTATTTCATTTGACACCGCCCTGCTGCAATTGCTGCAACACGTTGGCCAGGTCGTAACGCCAACTCTTGGGGCCACACTTCACTACCGGCACTTTGCCTGTCCGGACCAGGCGGCGAAGGGCGTATTCGGAAATACGCAGGCGCTTCGCCAATTCTCGGGAGTTCAATAGCTCTGTCATGGGATATTCCTTGTGACAGTTCCAAGGGACCGGGCGGCGTATGCCACCATGCAGTCCCTCTGTACGTAACAAGGAAACTTTCGGAAAGTCGTGGGAAAGTGGCGCAACACTACTGCAAACATTGCGCAAGTCGAAGGAAACATATTTTTAGGCGTCAGGCATTTAGGCCGGATGTTTTCCCGGTTGTATTGGCAATTTCGGCTAATAGTTCGGGAGGAACATGGAGTATTCTGGGCTTATCCCGCTTTGGCAGGTCAATCTTCGCGCCATGGTATCGCATATATTTAATCACATCTTGGATTGCGACGGATACCCGCCCTTGGGATTTCTCGATCTCTGTATGGGTGGCAATCATAGCGATTTTCATACCATCTGTTGCGCGAAAATAAAACGCTTTATACTCCCAATTCTTTGGTCTTCGTGGCGGGGTTTTCGGCTCATCCTCTGCCGGTGCCACCGCAGGCGAAACCGGCGCGGCGGGTACGGCCGGCGTGGATGATGTTGATGGTCGAGACTGTTCATACGCCATAGCGTAGAGAAGCTTCTCGAATAGCCGTTCGCTATCTTTGTAGTACTCGCATACTTTGCGCCCGTGTAAGACGTAGGGGTCCGGTTCCTCGGTGGTGTGGGGGTAGGTCCGGGGACGTAGCGCATTATCCGAGTATCGAAACACTTGTTCTGTAATGTGTAATGCTATGGTGGGACGTGATAATGGAAAACTGGTGTGGTAGCCGGGTGTTAGTAGTGTCTTGGCGAATGAGGAATCAAAAAGTGTTCGATCGCCAGTTTGAAGAAATTCTACCCAAATATCCTTCACGTTATTGATGCTGCGTCGGCGGGCATCATCCATAAACATGTCGCAGGTGGTGTTGGATGTGAATTCCTGAATGAATTTATGCACAGGGTCATAGTCAATGCCATATTTTAGGAAGGTGGCTGCGAGATCGCCCTGTATTTTGTTTCGCAATGCCGGATATGGGTTGGTTTGACCAAAACTACCTAGCCTGTCCCAGGTGATCCAATAATAGGGGTAACGCTTGATCCAACGGTAGGCACGTATGGCCCCTCTTCGACTTAGGGGCCGATTGCCATTATGTCTGTTTGCTATGGCCTGTTGACGTAACAGCCACTTTTTGGTGATGGACCATCTTTGCTCATCGGTGTATTCCAATCTTGCCGCGTATATAGCGGGGTTTAGGTTCCGAGTCATATAACACCTCCAAATCTGTACAAATGGGCCTTGTTTGGACCGAGCAAGCCTTGCATTTAAACGCGGAGGATAGTACCCGCCGGCGCCTTATTGCATTTACCCCTATTATACGCTGACGCATTTATGAAATTTCCGCCAGACCCCAAGCCGCCCGGTCCCCATACCCTCAGATTACCCCCTGGCGGGGGCTATTATTAAGATATAATTATAAACACTGCTTTTCTCACCGTATGCCGGTCGTTGCGCGAGTAAATATCGCCAATTTCTCCCACCTGTCCCAACACCTACGACATAGGGTTGTCATAGGGGGTATTTACAATGGACTCTGATC
>JBAXGE010000206.1:0-4118 GCA_037139555.1 Phycisphaerae bacterium | reverse complement strand
TCCAGACGGCCTTCTTCGATCATGGGGACCAGTAGCGGACAGGCGCGCTGCATGACCTGCATGCGCGGGTCCAGCCGGGCAATGGCCTGGGGGTAGGCCAGACTGTTGACGGTGGCTTCGGTGGCAATCAAACCCACCTGCCGCACCCCCCGGGCATGGGCAGCGGCCACGGCGGCCCGGGCACCGGGTTCCAGCACGCCTACCACCGGCACGGGCCATTCGCCCTGCATGTGGGGTAGCGCCAGCGCCGAGGCGGTATTGCAGGCCACGACCATGAGTTTGGGGTCCAGTGTGCCCAGAAAGCGCAGACATTCGCGGGTGAAGCGCAGCACGGTCTGCGGGCTTTTGGTGCCGTAGGGGACGCGGGCGGTATCGCCGAGATAGATGATGGATTCGTGGGGCAACAATTCGCGCAGCGCACGAACCACCGTCAGGCCACCCAGGCCGGAATCGAAGACGGCAATGGGCTGGTGGCGGGGCATTACGGGGCGTCCTGCGGCGCGGTGGGGAGTAGGGCGGGGTCGAAACGCAATACCTGATCGAAGACTTTGCCCCCCATGCGCTGGGCGACCATCTGGTCTTTAATCAGGCAGATTTTCATGCTGTCCACGGTGAAGCGGGCGTTGAAATTACTTTCCAGCGACCGGCCCATACCTTCCAGCACCAGGAAATCCGCACCGCTGACGGCGTTATTGAGCACGGGGCTGATGTGCCTTAGGTCAATCAGCGGGGCCACGCCGCCGGACTCGATGATGCGGATCTGGCCGCTTTTGAGCGCGTCATTCCAGAAGCGGTCCAACTGGCCGACCTGCTGGACCAGCGGGAGTAATTCGCGGTGAGTGATGTCGTTGAGCGCGGGCAGGCGGTTGGCGGTGAGGATGACTTCCGCGCCGCGTCGGGCGAAGAAGCGGGCGAGGGGAATCATGCCCAGCACCACATCGCTGCCGGCGTTGTCGAGGAACATGACCACTTTGCGCGGCGGGTTGGTCCCGGTGACGCGCTGGGCCAGCGCGTCGAAATGGTCTACCAGCCAGGGGCGCCGGCCGCCTTGTTCGGCGCGGATGGTCAGAAAATCGGGCGTGGTATGGGCATAGGTTTCGGCGGTGGCGTGGGCGCCCAGATCGAAGATATTGCCGGCAAAGACGCCTTCAATCAGCAGCAGGAAAAGTTCCGCCAAATCGTCATGACCGTCCAGCTCCGCCAATAAGGCGGGCAGACGCGCCAGGGCGGCGGTATTTTCCCGCTGTTTGATGGTTAGGAATGGGTCAGGAATACGAAACTGCAACAATTTCTGTTGGCGGAGCAGGTCCAATACGATAAGATTGAGTTCGCCGTAGCAGTTCGGGTCTTTACGCAAAACATCCAGAGTACGCAGGAATTCGGTACGGCAGGATGTGATGTCGTTAAGTCGCGTTGGGCCGTAGTGGGTTTGAGCCAGCGCGACGATGAAGTCAAAGTGATGTGCAAAAAAGTTAATCCAGTACGTGCGCAGCGGCTCGTCGTGCCGCAGATCATCGCCGTTGCAGGGATGGTAGTTCTCACGTTGGGCTAACAGGCTGAATACAGGCATGGAGTGGACTCGCTTGGCTTTCGTTGGGCAAAAAATCTTCCCGGTTACACACCGTGACTTCGTTGGGCCTACGTTAGTCCAGCCGGGGCGGGTATGCAACCAGAATAACGCAGGAAGGGCAGTCGGCGGGGGGCTGGGGTACCTAAGGAAAACCGAGTCAGGCGCATGGGAGGCAAGTTTTCTCCGCAGCGACGGGTTCGTGAAAAAAAGGACAAACTTGTAAAGTTATGGCGTAACATATTGCGGTATAAGTGTTTACGTATAGTCAAGAAATAATTTTAAAATTTTAGTTGCAAATCCGTACCGTTTTGATACTGTATAACACGTAAAGCGATTCAGACACCTTTGCTAGGAGATTCACATGTCGGTCGGAACCCTCGAAGCCCCCAAAAACGCTGTTTTGTCCACTCGTCATCTGGTTTTGCTGGAAAGCCTGACCCTGACGCAGGCCAGTTTGATCAAGGAAGCGCTGGAAGCCAATCTGGACCCGGTCAAAAATCCGATGTTCAGCAAAGCCACGGCCCAGAAAGAACTGTTTGACGAAGGGATGGACATCAAGCCCGCCTCCACGGCGTGGTATCACCCGATGATGGAGGGTGAATCGCGTTCGCTGTATGGCTCGGGCGGGGCGCCCACCAACAGTCTGCTCAACACCGAGCAGGAACGGCATGTGTTTCTGCGGTACAACTTTGCCCGGATGAAAGCCAAAGATGCGGTGAAGGCCTTTCGCACTTCGCCCACCAAGACTTCGGCCAAAGCGATCATCGCCTGGTACAACCGGGTCCGCGATACCCGCGAGATTCTCGCTCAGGCCAATCTGGCGCTGGTGCTGGCGATGGCCAAGCGCACACGGATGACCGAAGTGGATTTCGGTGAACTGGTCTCCGAAGGCAACATGGCGCTGCTGCGGGCGATCGAAAAGTTTGATATTGCCCGTGGGTTCAAGTTCAGCACGTATGCCTGCCGCGCGATTCTGAAGGCCTTCAGCCGCATCGCGGTGAAGACCAGCCGGTATCGCCAGTCGTTCCCGACGGAATTTGACCCGACGATGGAAAAGAGCGACTTCCTGGAAACCAAGCGTGCGGACGTGGAACAGGATGCCATCGAGGAATTACAACGCATTGTGGCCGAGAACCGTGCCGACCTTAGCGAAGTGGAGAAAACCGTGATTCAAGCCCGTTTCAATCTCAACAACGTGCGCACCACCCAGTATCAGCAGGATCAGACGCTTACGCTGGAAGAAGTGGGCAAGATTATCGGCGTGACCAAAGAACGGGTCCGTCAGATTCAGAATAAGGCGCTGGAAAAACTCCGGGCCGTCCTGGAAGAAGAAGTGCTGGTGAAATAAGCCGCACAGCCGGGATTCCAATTGGGGTTAGCGTTGGGCATGGTGATGAACCATGCCCGATGCATTTTTGCGCGGGGGATCATGCTGACGGAGGGGTAGTGGTGAGCGCCGCACGGGTGTGCTGATACCAGCGGGCTAGCAGCATCATGCCCGCGGCCAGCAGCGCCATGAGCAGCCAGATCATCAGACACAGCCCCATGGCGTTATTGCTTTGGCCGTAGTGCAGATAGTTATAGATGCGCACCATCAGAAACGTATGGCCCGGCGGGGCCAACAGTACCGCCAGACCCAGTTCACACAAGCACAAGGCGATGCCCAGCAGCCCGGCCAGCAGGAGTGCTGGCAGCACCAGGGGAAGTTCGATGCGCCACAGGACGCGCCATGGCCCGGCCAGTTGCCGCGCGGCTTCCCACGGGGTGGGATTCATCCGCAGGAGCAGGACCAGCAGGACGAGTATCTGTACGGGTAAAATCCGCGCCACCATGCCCGCCATCGGCAGGCCCAGCGAGTCATACCACCAGCCCAGACCGTAGCGGTTCAAGACTTGCACCCAGCCCAGCCCCAGCAAGGGCGCGGGCACCAGCCACGGCACCAGAATCAGCACCAGCCAGAGTTTATTCCGGCCTGCACTTAGCCAGATGCTGCGCGCCACTAGCCAGGCCAACGGCAATGCCAGACCCGTGGCGCCCAGCGTCAGCCAGAGCGTGCTGCGGAGATTGTCGGTGGCGGATAACCACACTTCGCCCAGTCCGGTGCCGGGCCAGACTTCGCGCACCATCATGACTAATGGTAGTAGTACCTGCACCACCAATGGCAGGAGCGCCAGATAGGGCCACACGCCCGCGCGCGGGCGCGTCCAGGCGTTGGGCGTCCAGACGTGATGGTCCGCCACGGCCAGCGGGCCGACCGTGCGGACAGCTATTAGCAAGACCACTGCGACCAGTAGCAGCAATGGCCAGAGCGGTACCAGCATCTGCCACGGCGGGGGCAGGGTGGTCGCTTGAATAAAAATTTCGGTGCTCAAGACGGGAATGTTAACCAGACTGGGAATGGAAAAATCCATCAAGCCCAGCAACCACACCGCCACCGCGCTGGCCAGCAGGCCCGGCCCGGCCAGCGGCCAGACGATGCGCATCAGGACCACCGGCAGCGGTGCCAGCCCGCGCGCCGAGGCGAGCTGTTCCTGACTGATCTGTCCCA
>JBAXGE010000205.1:0-4130 GCA_037139555.1 Phycisphaerae bacterium | reverse complement strand
GCCAGCGGGTGTATAATCTGACCGTACTCCGCATCCACAATTATGCCGTGGGTGATTCCGGGGTGTTGGTGCATAATGCGTGTACTGGTAAGGGAAAGAATGGCGCAGGCAGGGGCGGAGAGAGTGCTGCCGCAGCAAAAGGCAGAGCTGCTCATCAGGCATATAAGGAACAAGTAAATGCTAAACCGGGCTGGGAAGCAAATCCGCGTCTTCAGGGCAAAAATGGCAGGACACTCATTCCAGACGCTCTTGATCCGAAAGGCCGTCCTGTTGAGTTGAAACCCAACACCCCCTCGGGACGCGCTCAAGGCGCAAGGCAGATTAAGAAATATATGGAAGCAACAGGCACCAACGGGCGTGTCATATACTATGATCCTTGATGGTGTACATAGGCCGAAGGACGACTGAACTATGCGATACTCAGTAGGCACAAAAGCCATGCTTGCATCCATGTTAGATAAGCACGTGGCCCCGTTGCTTTCATCCAGCGGTTTCCACCGAACCAAGCTTGTATGGAACCGGCGGC
This sequence comes from Phycisphaerae bacterium, assembly GCA_037139555.1. Lineage (GTDB taxonomy): Bacteria > Planctomycetota > Phycisphaerae > WQYP01 > WQYP01 > JBAXGE01. The sequence goes on along the minus strand of JBAXGE010000205.1, from coordinate 3,604 downwards.
TGAATGGCATGACGCACGTGCTCGACATACAGCTATCCAATGGTTGTATCGCCGAGGATTGCAGTTTTACTGTCAATCTGGGCGTATTCTTTGAACGGGTGTGGCAGGCGGTATGGGACAAGCCTGTAGCTAGAACGATCCAAGAGGTTGAATGCTTCCCGCGGTTGCGAATAAGTCGGTTGATAGGAAAGGGAACGTTCCACAAAGATGTATGGTGGAATCTGGAAGCCATAACGGATGTAGATGTGGTTGGATCCGAGTTGCAGGATATCCTCATAAGCAAGGGGCTGCCCTTCCTCGACAGCCTCGATTCAATCAACGCGGCATTGACGGTGGCGGAAGACCCGATGTTACATCGGTTCCCCGCTGAACGTCTGTACTATGCGGCCATGAAATGCGTTGCAGGTCGGTATGACGATGCCAATGAAATCCTGACTGAGATGCTTGAGAACCCGAAGTTACATGCTTGGCATAATCGGGTACGTGGCGTCTCCGAACGGCTTGCCTGCATGTAGTAGGTACGTACCCGCGAACGCCAGCGGGTGTATAATCTGACCGTACTCCGCATCCACAATTATGCCGTGGGTGAGTTCGGATTGTTGGTGCATAATGGGTGCAGTAAGCCTAAGCCCACGGGTTCATATACGAATACGCATCAAACCGGAAAGGTCTATCACGGTAAAGGTGGCACAGCTAGATCGCAAGTGTCGGGCCGAACGATCGCAGATGCGACTGGTGACCCGCATATTGCCACACAACATACGCCAGCTGTTAATTCTCGTGAGGCTTTCAAAGCGGAGGCGGGACGGCTTGCGCAGGATGGTGGTCCTAATCCTGACAAAAATTACAATAAAAGGAATTCTCCTGGAGTAAAATATATAGCTGAGGATGGCAAATGAGTGTCTGGATGCCTAAACGCGACGCCTCTGGTTTTTATCTGATCAAGGGACCAGGTCCGGGTGCGGTGTGGATCGAATCCGATCGTATTAACGATTGTATGGAGTACTACAAAAAGCATGGTTTAAGCCACATTGCAATATCCTCTGCAATGGGATACGCACTTCGGGATATTGACTTTTTACAAGACTATCCTTGCATACAGGGTGTGATTTTATCGTCGGTCCGTAATATAGACATTTCCGGGCTAGCGATTTTGAAAAAACTGGAGTACCTTTCCATTTCGGATAATGTGCAGCCTTTGGACCTATCCGTATTTCCATCCCTAAAGGTCCTGCGCGCCCAGTGGCATCCCCAATTAAAATTACCCGAAGGGGGGACGCTACATGATGTTTGGTTGCATGGCTATCGACCCATCGCGAAGAATCTCTCTGAATTGGTGTGGATGGCGAACCTAGAAAACCTCTCGATCATACAGTCTCCAATCCAGTCTTTAGTTGGGATTGAGAAATTCAAATCATTGCGACGCATCGAATTGTCTTACTGTACTAAACTCGTTGATATTGGCCCGATAACCGGGTTGATTGATGGGAACTTGGAAACAATCGAATGCAACTCATGTCGAAAGATTGCAGATCATTCCGCGGTCAAAGAACTTCCCCGGCTTCGCGTACTGAGGTTCAATCACTGTGGTGAAATACCGAGTCTCGACTTTATTAACGCGATGCCCACTTTAGAGGAGTTTCGCTTCGTTGGGACGAATATAAGTGATGGTAATTTGACACCGTTGCTAAGGCTAAAAAGGGTAGGGTTTATGCGTAAAAAACATTATTCGCATACGCCTGAAGAAATACAACAATTGCTTGGTCTTCCCCACGAATAGTGGGTAAGGCGTGTGGATTTGATCGCCCCAATTATGGCACCACCATTTTGCTTAGCCCTTCATCCCGACCATATTATGCCGTTACCCATAACTCACGTGGTGGAAACGCGCCTACATCCTCATTCCCTTGTAGGTCATGCTCTGTGCCCCCGCGCAGCTATGGCCCTTCACCACCACCAGCACCTATAACCCCGATAACAGTCTGGCTGTCCACTCTGGCGACCCAGGCGGTGGCTACGTTGACCTATAGCTACGATGCCAATGGCAACCGCACCGGCGCGACGTGTTGCAATGTCCCAGCCAATATCCTGCCTGCCCATACCTGATCACAATCCCCAGTCCTTCCACCTAAAATCTTCCCAATCTGTCCCTCGTACCCCAAACACCTACGACATAGGGTTGTCATAGGGGGTATTTACACTGGTGGGGTGATGAAGCGACATTTTTGGGCCATCGTCAGTTACCAAAGGAGTCTGTCATGGTACGGTTAAACGCTTTGGAGCAGGTGTTGTTCAAGGTGCAGGAATGCCCGGTTTACGCGCGGACGGTTCAATGTGGAGACTCCGCTGGGGTGCGGGTGGCCGGGAAGAAGGCGTTGGTACGGGCCGATACCGGGGCGGTTTTGGGCATCGTGGGGCAAAGCTATCGCGTGGTACCTAATGCCGAGGCGCTGCAACTGGGCCGGGAGTGTGCGGCGCTGGTGTTTCCCCATACCAAACCCAACATGGACCAGTGGCAGGTAGTACAAGTGGATGCACCGGGTACAGGGTCGTACACTTACATTGATCTGTGGCACGATTCGGACAAGTTGGACTTCCTGGCCCAGCCTTCCGTCAACAAGTCTGATATCTATGGTAGTTTTATCCGTGTGACCAATAGCTTCAATGGTATGCGGGCGCTGCGGTTTGATATTGGCTATTACCGCAAGGTCTGCGTAAATGGTATGATCCTGCCCCAGAGCATTGTGCACCTGAGCTTTACCCATAAACGGGGCGATCTGCCCGCGGCCATCAAGTTTCAGATTGACCGTGCGGGTTTGCAGCGGATGCGGGAGAAATTCCAGGCTCAGGTAAAGGCCCTGAGTGGCTACGCCGTGGAACCGCAATTCATGGTTCCGCTGGTTCTGGCCGTGTTGCAGATACACAAGCCCAAACCCAAGCCCAAGCCCAAAATCGGGGCCAAGCAGGCCTCGGAGCGGGTCTGGGCAGAGGCGGAATGGACCAGTCTGGTCAATACCGTGGGCCAACACCGCGATAAGTACGTGGCAGAATTGGGGGAAAATGCCTATGCCGCGCTCAACGTCATGACTGAATTGGCCTCGCGCCCGCCGGTGACCAGCCTGATCCAACGGGACCGGCACGGCTTCCAGAAGCTGGTCGGCCAGTGGACGACGGCGTTTCCCGAGGCGATTGCGGCCCCGGGGTTCAAACTGACCGAACATATCCAGCAATTGTGGGGGGACAAACCCGAGCCCGCAGGCCGGAAAGAGCTGCGCCAGACACCCGCGGAGGCATAATCCGGGGGGCGGGGGTATGGGTTCGGGGGTCTGCGGTCTATGGCAATGGACAGGTTGATGCCCGTAGCGAATTCGAGGATGGCAATGCATCCGCGATCACTCATTCACTCGGCTTTATCGCCTTAGCGCGAATTCGCCGATAGGCTTCGGAACTTAACCGGGTCGTTACCAGTTGCTGAAATCCTCGATCATTCATGTATCGGGCAAAGATTTCCTCCTTCTGATCCATGCGCTCAACAAACAAGGTTTCCAGAAGATTCTTGAAAACGAGCTCAAAGTTGTCTGCTGAGTTAATTGTGGATGGTCCC
>JBAXGE010000204.1:0-4184 GCA_037139555.1 Phycisphaerae bacterium | reverse complement strand
ATCGTCGTCGCCATGACATGGCTTTCGCCCGGGGCCAGAGTTACCGCATCATCCTTCACGTTGCAGGTTTCCACGCAGATCATGCCCGGCCATTCTTCGTCGCCGAAGTCGGGCATCGCTTTGGCTTTGTCAATCCACGGGTTCCAGACCACGGTGTTGCGGCTGTTTTCTTTGTGCACGCGGATGCGGCGCTGCCAGAGGGGGTCCACGATGACGAGGTCGCCGGTGGTGTCGAGATAGATACGGTCGGTTTCGCCGGTGATGGTGATGGGACCGGACTGGGTTTTGCGCTTCGCGCCGTCTACCTTGTCGAGATAATCGGTGCCGTCCAACCCGTCCACGGTAACCTGCCGCACGTCAGAGACGGCGAAGTAGGTATGTTGGGCGGATTCGAAGGTCATGGGGGTCGCGCCGGTGTTGGTGACAGTCAGAATCATATCCAGTTGTTTGCCCATGTGCAGGGCATGGTGTACGCTGAAACTCTGGGGCCAGTCATAGCTTTGGCCATCATGGGTGGTTTCCAGGACGACTTCATGGGCATCGGCCTCGGGCCGGGCGGCACAGACCCGCCAGGGGCGGAGGCGCACAAAACCGTGCGCAGGACTGGGGGTGGCGCTGGCGGGGGCGTTGCCGCGCGGGCCAAACCACGGCAGGCACAGGGGTACACCGCCGCGGATGGGTTTATCAGCGGCAAACCAGCTCTTTTCGGACATAAACAGCACCGGTTTGGCACCCGTGGGCTGCCAGCGGGTCACATGTCCACCTTGCAGGTAGATTTCGCCGGTACAGGCAGAATTGGAGATAACGAGCTTATCCAGACCAGATTGGTCACGAGTGGGTTGCAGGGCGGCCATGGCAGCGAACTCCAATAAAACCGCACAGTTTACCGCACGGTTTGCATTGCTACCACCTGTGTCCATAAGATAGTGCAGGTTGGCGCGGTAATTGGTTGCAAGTTAAGGAGTTAACCATGCGGTGGAGCTATGTACTGTTATTGCTGGTGGTGCTGGGGGGCGGGTTCTACATCTACTCCACGAAGAACAAAGGGGGCGGATGGTTTGCGCCCAGTAGTGGCAGCGTTGATGCCGATCTGGTGAAGGTATTTGCCAAGCAATTGGTGGATACCGCCGGGCGGCCGGTGAGCGCGACACATCTTAGAGGCAAGGTGGTGGGGTTGTATTTTTCGGCTCATTGGTGCCCGCCGTGCCGGACCTTTACGCCCAAGCTGGTGGCGTTTCGAGATGCCAATAGCGAGAATTTTGAGGTGGTGTTTGTGAGTTTTGATAAAGACGAAAAAGCCAAGTCGGATTATATGGAAGAGACCGGGATGAAATGGGCGACAGTGCCGTTTGATCTGGACCTTACACGCAAGCTGGCCGCGCATTATCAGGTGGAGGGTATCCCCTCCTTGGTGATTGTGGATAGCCAGGGCAAATTGATTACGTTGGAAGGCCGCGACGGCATCGAGCGTCAAGCCGATGCGGCATTGGCTAGTTGGCGCCAGACGGCGGGTTTGAAATAAAACCGGCTCAATTCCGTTGATAGGCTGGGGGTAAGGGCCAAACCTTACCCCCAGTGCATTTCTGGATATACTATTTGTGTTTGCGTAAGGAATAGTGCATGGCGTTGTATCGTTTAAGCTGTGAGATGTGGCTGCCGCTGGAACGCGCGGAAGCGTTCGCGTTTTTTGCTGATGCCCACAATCTCCATCGGATCACACCGCCGTGGTTGCGGTTTACGATCACCACGCGTGCCCCGATCACGTTGCGTTCCGGTTGCGAGTTGGATTACACGATGCGGTGGCTGGGGATGCCGATGAAATGGCGTTCGCGGATTGCCCGGTACAATCCGCCGGTGGAGTTTGAGGATACGCAAATTCACGGGCCGTATGCGTCCTGGTGGCATCGGCACACGTTTACCGATTCGGTCGGGGGGACACTGGTGGGGGACTGTGTGGATTATCGCATGCCGTGGGGGTTGCTGGGCCAGGCGGTGCATGGGCTGATGGTGGCGCGGCAACTGCAGTTTATTTTTGAATATCGGCAGCTCAAGATTGCCGAACTTATTCTCGGGGAGCGGGCGGATGAAGCGTGTATGACCGATCCGGTGCTGATCCGGCAGGTGGATGAGACCCCGACCCCGCCCTAACGGAACGCGGGGGTTTTTTATATTGCTCAATACGATCGTTTAGCCTATCCTATGGGCGTGTGCCAGCATGGCTCGGACTTCTTATTTGCACAGGTGAAACATGCGCGTAACCAAAGCGGTCATCACGGCGGCCAGTCGCGGCCAGCGGTCTCTGCCTTTACATACGTTGGTGGACCGGGACGGGCAGGAAAAAACGGCGTTACGGTTGCTGTTGGAAGAGGCGTTGGCGGCGGGCATCGAGGGGATTGCGGTGATTCACGCGCCCGGCGATGCGGAAGCGTATACCAAGGCGGCGGGGGACTTGGCCGGGCGGATGACGCTGCTGGAGCAGACGCAGGCATTGGGCTATGGCCAGGCGCTGTTATGTGCGCGGGATTTTGTGGCGGGGGAGAGTTTTCTGCATCTGGTGGGCGATCATGTGTGGCTCAGTGGCACCACGCAGCGCTGTGCGGCGCAATTGGTGGCGCGGGCGCAGGAATTGCGTTGCAGTGTGTCGGCGGTGCAGGCCACGCGTGAAACCATGTTGCCGTATTACGGCGTGGTGGGGGGCCGACGGGTGGCCCAGACGGAAGATTTGTACGAAGTGGAAGAATTGATCGAAAAACCCACGCCCACCCAGGCCGAACAGCAACTGCTGATTCCCGGACTGCGGGCGGGGCATTATCTGTGCTTCTTCGGGATGCACGTCCTGACCCCGGCGGTGATGGACATTCTGGCCCGGCTCGTGGCGACGGGCACGCGCGTGCCATTGGCGGCGGCGCTGCGGGAATTAATCGGGCGCGAACGCTATGTGGCCCTGCAGATGCGCGGCACCCGGTATGATCTGGGCACGCGTTATGGGCTGCTGCAGACGCAGTTGGCCCTGGCGCTGGCGGGCGAGAACCGCGATGAAGTATTGGCCATGCTGGTCGAGCAGTTGGCGCTGCGGCAGCAGGGTCTGGGCAACTAACGGGATCGCGCAACATGAGCAACCCTCTTTTGGATATTTTGCGGGCGCAGGATTCCGCGTTGCGGCACCGGGCCGTGGAAGTGGCCGTGGCCGGCCAGCCGGTGGACGTGCTACTGCGCTGGGCGGATGAACTGGATACTTATCGCCGACAGGAAACCAACCTGTATCAGCGCGTCCGCGCGATGTTTTTCCTGCATGCGCTGTATCGTTATCATCTGCCTACGGCGCTAACGACCACCACGCCGGGACTGATCAGTTATGAAGGTTTCGAGCATCTGCTCAATCGGCGTTTTGAAGAAGCGATTGATACCTTCCGGGCCACGCTGCAAACCAGCGGTGCCACGGATGGGATTTTCAGCGCCCTGGCTGCGGCGTATCACGATGTCAGTTTCCAGACGTTGGCGTCCCAGGTGCGCCGGTCGGTGCGCAGTGTGCGCGGCAATCAATGGATGTTCCGCATTGGCCATCCCCACGATCAACCGCTGCGGATTCGCCCCGAGATGTTACACCGCAGTGCCCAGAGCGGTACGTATCCGATTCTGGCCGAGTCCACGGCCGTGCGCATGGATTTGTCGCATTGTGCGTGGAGCGATATTTTCTTTCTCGGCATGGATTATCCTCAGGGCGCGCGGGTGCTGAATGTCTCGATTGATCTGGCGGTGCATGGCCGCGACAAAACGCCCAAGCCCCCGGTGGAAGCGTATCTGCGCGTGATTGATGAACCGGTCATCCGGCTGGTAAGTGTGGACTTGGGCGCCCGCGCCGATGTGCGCGATCTGGTGGAGATGTTCGACTTTGCCCGTGATTATCTGTCGCTGCTGAAGGCCGCGGTGATTGCCGCGGGTCTGGTGCCGCCGGGTATGGAAGGCTCGGGGGCGAGTTTGCAGGACCTGCTGACCCGCATGGTCGGGCCGGGGCTGGGGCTGGAACTGGTCAGCAATGTCAACAATATTCCCAAGGGCTCGCGCCTGGCCGTCTCGACCAACCTGCTGGGCGCTATGATTTCTGCATGTATGCGCGCCACCGGGCAGACGCAGGCCTTTACCGGCCCGCTTAACGAACCCGATCGCCGCACCGTCGCGGCCCG
>JBAXGE010000203.1:0-4208 GCA_037139555.1 Phycisphaerae bacterium | reverse complement strand
CTTACCTTATTCCCCCTCCTCCCCCTCACCACGCCAACTCCACCACCAGTTCCCCCGGCCCGGCAACTTCCATCTGCACATCAATGCGTTGCAGGCCCGGCGTGGGTTTGGCCGGTGGGGCCAGATTCACCGCCTGCACGGTCACGCGTACCGCGCCGGTGCCCCAGGCGCGCAGGATTATTTGCTGGCCGTCCTGGCGCAGGGTGTAGGTATTGCCCTCGCCGCGCACTTGTGCGTAGGTATGCAGCCGGCTGGTCACCAAGGTGGGCGTCCGCGCATTGAGGGCATCGCAGACCATGACCCGCCGCTGGGTGCGGTCAAACTGCACGGTGCGCAGCGCACTGGTTAACCCCGCCGGGGCGTAGGCCTCGGTCAAATCCACAGTCACGCTCCCCGCCTCCGGCCCGGTGACAAACGCGCGCAGCGCCGCGGTGGCCAGGGGATATTGCCCCGTCTGTCCCGGCCCCACCAGCAGCGTGTTATGCCCCATCGTCCCGGTACGGTACAACCGCCAGCGCGCGTAATCGGTGTTGGGCCGGCCATTCCAATACCCCGGCAGATCGTAATGATCGCCACCCAAGTCGGTGATGAAGCGCGTGCCGTGGACATCGAGCACAAACGTGCCCAGATCGGCGTGGGCATGGGGGGCCTGAATATCCCCGCCCTTGACCGCCAGATACGCGGCCTGAGGGTCCAGCCAACTGGCCCGGAAGGCCGCGACATCCACCCCGACGAAACAGGCATCCAGCGGTAATTCCGCCAAATCCGCGCGCGTGCCCTGCGGGTCGTACCAGAGCAGCAGGCGCGCCAGCGTGCCGTAATAGAGGTGCGGACGCTCCGGCCGCGCGGTGATGGTCTGGCGTAAAAACGCCGCCACGGCGGGCAGGCGATAACGCTGAGCCAGTGCCCCCAGACACGGCTCCGGTGGGGCTTCGCCATACGCATCGGCATAATCGAACAAGCGCCCGGCGGGCGATTCCATGTGCAGCCGGAAATACGCCGCGCGGTCCAGCCCGGCAAACTGGCTGATACCAAAATCATGGCCCAGCGCGTTTTCCAGGGCGGTTACCAGCGGCACCAAATAACGCATGGAATAAGCCCAATAGCCCGGCCCCTCCGGCCAACCGCCATCGGGGGCAAACGTGGCCAGCGCATTGGGCAACCCTGCCAGCGCCTGGCTGATCAGCCGCGCACTCAGGCGGGGCGCGGCTTCCGCCGCGGCCAGCGCGCCGAGAATAATCCCGCTGTTACAGACAATGTTCCAATTACACGTATCACGATGCCACCACGGCAGACAGGTCAGTTTCTCCAGCGCGGGCTGCAAGCCCTTGGCCACCAGCGCCGCCTGCAATTCGTCGCGCTGCCCCTCCGTCAGCGGCAGACTGTCCAACGCCATGGCAAACCCATGCATGAACTCCGCACAGGCCAGAAAATCATCCGCACACCAATCCGCCAGCGCTGCGGTCGCCTGCAACTCACGCACACTGCGCTGCACCCAGTGCGGCGCCTGCGTTAGATGATACAACGTGACCCACGTATACAAGCGGTCCAGTACGGTCCGCGCGCCCGCGAGGGTGCGCTCGGTATTGGGCGACTCCAGTGCCAACTGCGCCCCATACGTAAGCAGCCGGTCCTTGAGCCCCCGCGCCAATTCATGTTGGATTAGCATGGTCTCCACGCGCGCCATGCGTTGGGGGGTCAGCAGCAGGCGCGGCCGCACCGGGCGCAACGTGGCGAGTAGTTGCGCGGGGTCCAGACTTTGTACCTGGGTTAAAACGGGCACCCGACTCATCGTCGCATACTCCTTGTGCCGGGCCGCAGGGTCCGGGGTCAGCCCATGTTTCGGGCCTGATACAGTTCCGCCAGCCGGTGGGGAGCGAGCAATTCAAATCCGGCTTCCCGGCATGCGGCCAGAAACCGCGGGTCGGCCAATAATTCCAATTCGCGCACGCGCCGTTGCATCATGCCATCCTCGCGCGTGCAATCGCGGCCCAGCAGCGTCTCATCGAGCAGCCCCGGGTGGCAGGTTAATTCCACCACCTTACCCGGCACGGAACGGATCAGCCGGATGAAAAAGTCGGGATCACTCACGCACGGCGGGTCGGTCACGCCGATCAGCCAGTCATTGCCCACCAAGCCCAACCGCCGCTGACGCCGCGCTGCCGACCGGCCATGCCAGTTCAAAAACAGCCGTTTGGCCCGGGCGCCGGGCACTTTCCAGAGCATATCCCACGGCTCGCGCACCAGCCGCATATACGGCACCGGCCCCTGCGCCAGTACCAGTTCCTTGATAATCCCGCCGATGGGTTTGAAAATCTGGATGTGATGATGGGTGTTGATCACCGTGGGTCGCTGGCCCAGCAGTTCGGTGCAGCGCTCGTATTGCGCTGTGAGTTCGGCGCGGATTTCATCGTGGCGCAGTTGCCGGCTGAACAGTTTGCGTAAAAATACCCCCAACGGAAAAAACCGCCCCGCGGCATCCACCAGACTCGGCACCTGCGCTGCTGGCAAAACCGGCGCATCATTGGTCAGCGCCGGATGCCAGCCCAGTTCCAATTTCTGGCCTGACGCCCGCCAGGCGGCCACGGCCTCGGCGGCATAGGGCGAATTGGCCATCAGCACCGAGCACTGCACAATGCCCTGTTCCGCCAGTTGCAGAATCCCCTGCGTGGTCGCCGGGCCGATCCCAAAATCATCCGCCGTGATAATTAGATAGCGCATACCCGAGGCTTCCTTGCATCCCGTTTCATGGTTGGACCTGTTGGATGCGCCGTTGCATGCGTTCGCGCCGCCGCTGGTCGTAGACGCGGGCCGCTTCCAAATCCGCCGCGGTGATCAGAATGCTGCGGTCGAGGCCCACGCGGGCAAAGCGCCGCCAGCGGTGGCGGATGGTCAGCAATTCGCCCAAAATCGCCGCGCCGCTGGTCAGCCGCGTGGTGGAGACCGTGCTGTCATAAATCACCTGCGCGGGCAGTTCGCGCACGGGGATGCCGAAATACCGGCACGCCACCAGCAATTCGCAATCAAACCCGAACCCCTGACATTTCACGTACGGCAGCATGGTCCGCACCGCGCGATCAGTGAAGCCTTTCAGCCCCGCCTGCGTGTCGCGCTGGCGGATGCCCAGAATGGTGCGCGCCAGCAGATTGAACAGGGCGCTTTGCCGTTGGCGTTGCCGCAGATATTTTTGCATTCCCGCAGCGTGCTGGATCGCGCTGTCCACATGGGCCCGCGAGGCAATCACCACATCCTGCCCCCGCTCCAATTCATCGGCCAGCTTGGTCACCATCTCCAGCGGATACGCCAGATCCACATCGGTAAAAATCCGGTAATCCCCGCGCGCCCGCAGCAGGCCGCGCCGCACGGCATGGCCCTTGCCCCGGTTCTTGGGCGAACAGAGCAGCCGGATTTCATACGGGCAGGTGGCGATCAGTTCGCGCAACTTGGCCTCGGTGCCGTCCGAACACCCGTCACAGACAAACAGCACTTCCCAGCGCCGCGTCTGCGTGGCTAAAAATTGCTGCAACTTACCCCACGTCACCGGCAAATCCGGCCCCGGATTGTACGTGGGCAGTATGAGACTGAATAACGTTTCCTGCATAAACTCCGTGCCATAAAAGACTTAAGCCGACGCACCGGCCCGGCGTACCCCTGACGATACCAACGCGCGGGCAAAAACTCAAACCTCAGACGGGATATTCATTACCCCGCCCCCGGCCCAGCAGCACCAATACCACCGGCATCAGCACCACCGCCGCCAGCGGCTGTATCCCGATGGCCGTGAAATTGCGTCCCCCCGGAAACCACAGCGCCACCACCGCCGAAGCCAGCAGCAACCACGCCAGAGCCGCCAGCCAGCCCAGCGGTGCCCCTTCGTGTCGCGGCCAGCGCAACCCAAACCGCACCAGCAACCACGCCGCCACCGGGCCCAGCAAACTATACGTCGCCGATTCCGTGCTGGGGCCAAATAGCATCATCCACAGCACCACCAGCGCCAAAATCAGGTCCGGCAATTCCGCCGTCTGCCGCTTCGTCCAGCGCACCCAGATTACCACCCCCGCCACCCCGGCGGCGGTAGCCAATTGCACCAGCCGGTAAATCCCTTCCGCCGTGGTCGTCGTCATCTGCGGAAACAGCCAATTTCCGATCCAACTGCCATAGTGCCGGTAGAGGTACGCGGCATCGCGATAGGGAAACTCCAGCGGGTG
>JBAXGE010000202.1:0-4237 GCA_037139555.1 Phycisphaerae bacterium | reverse complement strand
CAGCCGCGCGGGCAGGCCAGCGGGGTGAAGACCACGCAGGAGAGCAATCTAAAGCTGGTGCTGTCCAATCCGCTGGATGTACCGCTGGATATTCAAGTACGCTTGGCCGCCCGGGCTAATCTGATCACCGCCACGCAGCGCGATAATGCCAATCAATACACGGATAATTACGATTCCCCGTGGGTACTCAGCACCTCGTTCGCCTCGTTCCGACTGGGGCCCAAGGAGACCAAGGAAGAGCCACTGGCGCTCTATTGCCCGCCCCAGCCGCAGGATGTCATGCCCCCGCAGGTGGAACTGGTGATCCGTTATACCGACACGCAGGGCCGTACGGTGCCGGTGGTGGTGAAGCGGCGCGTTCCGCTGGTGCCGCAGATGACGGTAACGGCGGTAAAAACCGTGACCGCGGATACGTGGGATGACGCCGCGGAGAGTAATACATTTGCGCAGGTCGCCAGTGTCTACGATAAGGTGGAACCCTCGCCCACCTTCAAGGTGACTGCCGATGCCCAACGGCTATACGTCCGTGTGGAAGTGCCGGATAAGACCTTCAGTTATTGGCCGCAGTTTGACCGGGCGGAAAACTTGCCCAGCGATGCCGTGAGTCTGCAGTTCGCCCCCAATACGGCCAGCCTGCCCACCCAAGTGCAGCGGATCGTGCTTCTGCCTTTTGCTCCCGGCGGGGTGGAAGTACGCACCAATACTGGTCAGGATAAACAGCAAACTCCGCTGTTACTGCTGGATACCGTCAAACACGGCGTGACAGCTAAAGTGGATAAGAGCAATACCGGCTATGTGCTGGAGTTCAGTTTGCCCCGGGCGCTGGTTTTGCCGCGTGGTACTGCGGCGGTGAATCTGGTCGTTACTGATAACGATGATTCCGGCCATTCCACCTGGCGTTCATGGGCCCGGGATAATCCGGGTCTGGCGGCGTGGGGCATGCTGGAAATCAAGGATTAGTTGCGGCGGGTGCGACCAGTTCACCCCAGAATGGCATCAGTTCGGGCGGCAGGTCCGCCAGATCACTGCGGTTCATCCCTTCATACATCCGGGCGACACGGCCCCAGCTTTGAATCTGCACGGTGACCGCGGTACCAGGCTGCAACTGCGCGGCAGGCAACCACACATTGGCCTTCAGTGAGCGCAGATACACCGGCAGGCGATAGGGGAGTTTCTGCCCCGCGTTATCCACCGCATCGGCCAGTTCCACCATCATGATGTGATCGGCGTATGCCCGGTTAATGGGCGGTGGCAGGGGGCCCACTCGTACCACTTTGGCTTGGATCGTCATACGGGCATTGGTGTTACCCACGGCATTGGCCCAGTCGGTGGCATCGAGCCATGGTAGGCTGGGGTGTGGCGCCGTGGCGCTGACAGGTTGGGGGGCCACCTCGGGGACTGCGCGGGCACAACAACCGGTCAGGAGTGTGGTCAGGGTCAACGTCAACAAGATGCTGGGGGCGAATCGTGGCATAAGTCTAAAGAAAAAGCCCGCATGGCGCGGGCCATGCGGGCTGGGTTTACGGTTTCAGCATCAACCAGGCGGCAGGGATTCCAATTCTTCCTGCGAGGGTTCACGCTTGTCGGTCAATTTGGTCACACCTCCGCGACTGAGGCTATCGCGGTTTTTGACCGGTGCCGCGGGTGCGTGATTTTCTTCTTCGACCGAGGGCAGCGTCACCGACGTCGAACCGCGCGGCATGGCGATCACGCCCGTGCGGCCGAGTTCCTTGATGCCATAGGGCCGCATCAGGTCCACGAACGCATCGAGTTTTTCCTCTTCGCCGGCCAGTTGGATCATGATCGTGGTCGGGCCCACATCCACCACATGGCCGCGGAAAATCTGCGCCAGCTCAATCACCTCGCTGCGCTTGCCGGGCGGGGTATTTACTTTGATCAGCATCAGGTCACGGGCCACAAAGGGCAGTTCCTTGTAGTCGCGCACGCGCACCACGCTGACAATCTTGGCCAGTTGCTTGCGCACCTGTTCCAGAATCCGCTCATCGGCGGGGACCACGATGGTCATCCGGGAAAAGCGCGGGTCTTCGGTGCGGCCCACTACCAGCGAGTCAATGTTATAACCCCGGGCCGCAAACATCCCCGCCACGTGCGAAAGCACGCCGGGCTCATTCATCACCAAAGCTGAAATTACATGTCGCATGTTCATCATCCTTCAGGACCGCGGCTCAACGCGGCCCAAATGTCAAAAAATCGTCAAGGGTTCAAGCCAGACTGTCCGGCGTCACGATGTTACTGTTGCCCGCGCGGGCCGCAGGGTGATCTGAGCCGACAATGCCCAGTTCCATTTCGTGCAGGCACTTGCCGCTGGGGACCATCGGGTAGACGTTTTCCTTTTCTTCGCACAGGAAATCGACCACCACCGGTCCGGGGTGATTGATCATCTGTTCGACGCACTTGAACACATCTTCCTTACGCGTGCAGCGGATACCCTTGATGCCAAAACTCTCGGCCATGGCCGCAAAGTCGGGGTTCACCATCTGGCTGTAGCTGAAGCGTTCACGGTAGAACAACTGTTGCCACTGCCGGACCATGCCCATGAAGTTATTGTTCAGGATGGCCACCTTAACCGGCAGTTTGTACTGCGCGGCCGTGGCCAGTTCCATCGCGGTCATGATATAGCTGGCATCGCCATCAATATCAATGACCAATTCACCGGGCCGTCCCGCCTGGGCACCAATGGCCGCGGGCAGGCCGAAGCCCATCGTGCCCAAACCACCGCTGGTGATCATGCTGCGCGGCTTGCGCCAACGGATGAACTGCGCGGCCCACATCTGGTGCTGACCTACGCCGGTGGTAAAGACCGCCTCACCCTTGGTGATGGTATTGATCGCGTCAATAATCGCCTGGGGCTTGGCCAACGGGCCGCTGGCATCATAGCGGAAGGGCAGTTGCTTGCGCCACTGGCCGATCTGGTCGAGCCATTCCTGCCGGGGGCGGTGTTGGATATGCTGGACCATTTCGGCCACGCACAGCCGGGCATCACCTACGACGGGGATATCCACCTTCACATTTTTACTGATGCTCGAGGGGTCCACATCCACATGGATGATCTTGGCCCGCGGGGCAAAGCCCTTGAGGTTGCCCGTGACGCGGTCGTCAAACCGGGCGCCCACCGCGATCAGACAGTCGCATTCCTGCACGGCGTAGTTGGCATACGCACTGCCGTGCATGCCCAGCATGTGGACGCTGAGGGGACTGAGTTCATCAAACGCACCCAAGCCCAGCAGCGTGGTGGTGCAGGGGATATTGCCCTTTTCGGCCAGTTCCCGCACTTCGCGCCACGCGTCGGACAAAATTGCCCCGCCGCCCACATAGAGCAGCGGGCGTTTGGCTTCGTTGATCATCTCGGCGGCGGCCTTGGTCATCTTGCTGTGACCGGCGGGCCGTACCTTATAGCCCGGCAGATACGGCGTGTCGTCAATGATTTCACTCACCACGCCGGTGGTCACATCCACGGGCAGATCAATCAGCACCGGGCCGGGGCGGCCGGTGGTGGCGACGATGAAGGCCTCGTTGATGATGCGCGGCAGGTCCTTGACGGACTTGGCCAGATAGTTGCGTTTGGTCACCGGGCGGGTGATGCCGGTCACATCGGCTTCCTGAAAGGCATCGTTGCCAATCATGAACGTACGGACCTGGCCGGAGAACACGATCATCGGGATCGAGTCCATATACGCCGTGGCCAGCGGGGTCACCACATTGGTGGCGCCCGGGCCGCTGGTGACGATCACGATGCCGGGCTTGCCCGTGGCGCGGGCATAGCCGTCGGCCATGTGGCCGGCGCCCTGTTCGTGCCGCACCAGATGAAAATTGATCTTGGCATCATAAAGCTGGTCAAAGGTCGGCAGAATCGCCCCGCCGGGATAACCGAAGGCGGTGTCCACGCCATGCTCTTTGAGCATCTTGATCAGGATTTGCGCACCGTTGAGTCCCTGATAGCGGCTGGTCTTGCCCACCGGGGCGCCCAGAATGGGCAGGCCATTGGTGTCAAACTGCTGGGGCAGAACCTCAACGGTGGCTTTGTTTTTGGGGGATTTTGGGGAAGCGGAACGTGTGCCCGCAGGCGTCGTCGAAGCCGTCATAACGATCTCCTATGTAGCCGCCGGTTCCAGGTTAGCCACGTCAGCACCGTGCTGTCCGTTGACGCCTGCGAGGGCCGCCACAAGTAAAAAACCTACCCACCGAGGCGGGTTAGGTGCTATAAGTGTAGCGATTT
>JBAXGE010000201.1:0-4245 GCA_037139555.1 Phycisphaerae bacterium | reverse complement strand
ACGGGGTGCGGGGGATGTGTGCCGCAGGTGAAGGCGATTCATGCGGAGATTTGCGGGGAGCCAACGGTACCCGCAGCGCCAATCTCAGACGCACAAGTTCCGGACGATGATACGTAAATCCGCGTAGGCACGAACCCAACAATAAAAATATTGAAGCCCCGGCCATTCCATGCCGGGGCCCATCTCAGGCCGCCGCGGTTTCCTTACCACTCTCGGTGGACCCGAGAACAGGCGTGCCCTTAGGATCGAATTTCACGGCCACGCGCTTGCTGACACCCTGCTCTTGCATGGTGACGCCGTAGAGTACGTCGGTGACGCTCATCGTGCGTTTATTATGCGTGATGACAATGAACTGACTCTGATGTAAAAATTCCTGGACAATCGACGCGAAGCGGGCCGTATTGGCCTCGTCGAGCGCGGCGTCAACTTCGTCGAGAATACAGAACGGCGAAGGCTTGCTCTTGAAGATACTCATCACCATGGCCACGGCGGTCATGGTCTTCTCACCGCCGGACAGCAGCGAGATGGACTGCAATTCCTTGCCGGGGGGCCGGGCCAGCACTTCGATGCCGGATTCCAGCACATCGTCGGGGTTTTCCAGAACCAGATCGGCCTTGCCACCGCCGAAGAGTTTGCGGAACATATCCTGGAAATGTTCGCGGACGGCGTTGAAGGTTTCGATAAAGCGGACCTTGGAATCCTCGTTGATCTTGCCAATTAGGGTTTCCAATTCCTGTTTGGCCTGGGTGATATCGGCCAACTGGGCATGCAGGAACTGCTGGCGTTCTTCCAGACTGCTCTGCTCGGTGATGGCGTCGAGATTGACATTGCCCAGCCGCGAAATCTTGCCGCGCAAATCGCCGATTTCCTCGGCCACGGCATCCCAATCCATCTCGGCGGGCTGATAGTCGGTAATCGCCTCGACCAGATTGATGCCCAATTCCTGCTGCACGCCGGAGATCAGGGTCTCCAGACGGACATTGAGTTCATTGACCTGCAACGACAGTTCATGCTCGCGCCGGCTGTGGGTATCGTGTTGTTGTTGGACGGCGGTCAGACCGGCATTGAGGGTGACCGATTCCTGCCGCAGTCGTTGCAGAACTGCGGTGGCGGCTTCCAGTGCGGTGGCCAGTTGGGTGGCGACCTGCGTGAGATGTGCGATCTGGGCATCGGCTTTGGCCACGGATTCGTGGGCTTCACGGATGCGGCCGGTGAGGCTTTCGGCATCCTGCTGGACGCGCTGCCATTCGAGCTTGCTCTGTTCCACGGCCTGACGGCTCATGGCCAGGGCCCGGGCCAGGCTGGAACGCTGTTCCTGCACCTTGGTCATGGCGATACGGGCCTGCGTGGCGGCTTCGGAGAGTTCGGAGACTTCGTGCTGCCGCAGGATTACCTGCGAGCCAATTTCGTGGATGGTGGCTTCGACATTCTTCTGTTCGGTTTCCAGACCAGCGAGTTGGGCCTGGCCTTCGGCCTGGCGGGTCTGGCATTGTTCGATCTGCCGGGCCAGACTTTCCATTTCGCTGCCGAGCATGGGGGCTTCGGCCTGGGTGCGTTGTTGCAGAGCCTGGGCCTGCTGGCATTGGGCGTTGACTTCCGCGCGGGCGGAATCGGCCTGATAGATTTGCTGGCGGACTTCCTGAATCTGGGCATCGAGCTGGCGCGCGGCCTGATCGCACTGGGCAATCTGGGCGGTGAAAGCCGCCACGTGTTCTTCCACCTGCGCCAATTCGGTTTCCAACTGGGTCAGTTCCGACCGCCGCGAGATGAAACCACCCCGGCGGGAGGCATCGCCCACCTGCACCATGCCGGCGTCGGCTTCCAGCACTTCGCCGGTGCGGGCGACAAAACGGTAACCGCGGGCCCCGGCGTGGTTGAGTTCGAGGGCATCCTGCAGCGTTTCGACAATCAGCGTGCGGCCCAGCAGGTGATAGGCCAGCGGGGCATAACGCGGATCAAAGCGGACCACATCCACAGCGCGGACCACGGGCTTGCCGTGGGTCTGCCAGTCATAACCATCACTGAACGCGGGCAACTGATCCAGACATAAAACCTGCAACCGCCCGGCCAACTGGGCCAGACTCTTGCGATCGTCCACCAACTGTTGGGCCTGGGCCACCAGCACGGCGTTCTGGGCATCGCCCAGAGCGGCTTCGATCAGCGGGGCGTGCGCGACATCGGTGGTGAAGACATCGGCCACCAGACCGGTGACATAGGCAAAGCCTTTGCCGGCTTCGCGCTGTTTGATCACATCGCGGGTGGCCTGGGAAAGGCCTTCGCGTTTGTTCTGCAAATCCAGCAGGACGGAACGGCGACTGAGCAGGCCGCTGCGCTGTTCACGCACGGTGGACAACTCGCGTGACATCTGCACCTGCCGGCTGCTGTTGGCCTGCTGCTGGGTGCGGAGTTCGTCGGATTTGGCCTTGTACGTGGTGGACTGGGTTTCCAGTTCTGTGCGCCGGGCTTCCAATTCCTTGACTTTGGCTTTGAGTTCCTTGACCTGCTGGTCGAGTTGTTCCTTGCGGACCTGCAGGCGCTGCCGCTGGTTGGCGTAGCTTTCCTGCGTGATCTTCAGACCGCTGATATCGCTGTTGATGCGGCCGGTGCGGCGCATGATTTCGATGGCTTTGCTCTTGTTTTCATCGAGCGTGCGGTTCATGGCGGCGATTTGTTTGGCAGCCTGTTCCTGCTTGGCGCTGGCTTCCTGCACCACGGCTTCGTGGCGTTTGAGTTCGGCATCCACGCCTTCGTACTGGGTCTGCAGTTGCGTGGCTTCGGCCTGCTGGTGGGTCATGCGCTGGGTCAGATCGCCCAGACGCTGGGTCAGCAATTCCTGCTGCTGGGTCATCTGGGTGATTTGCTGGATGGCGAAATCTTTGCGTTGGGCGGCGCCCACCGATTCGTTGCGGGTATTGAGTACATCGCGTTCGGTGGTGCGGGCCTGTTCCTGTGCGGCGTCGAGTTCGAGTTGCACTTCCTGCTGGCGGGTGCGGGTCTCGTCCAATTTGCGCCGGGCATTGGCCAGTTCATCGGTCACATCGGCGAGTTGCTCGGAGAGGGTGTTCTTGCGGCCCGCAAGCTGTTCATATTCCCGCAGCACATAGGCGGAACGCAATTCGCGCAGGCGGTTGGCATATTCCTGATAATTGCGCGCCCGGCCGGCCTGCACCTTGACGCTGCGCAGTTGCTTTTCGACTTCTTCGACCACGAGTGTGACTTGCGCCATGTTCTGGTCGGTTTTTTCCAGCTTCTTGAGGGTTTCTTTTTTCCGCGCTTTGAAGCGCGAAATCCCCGCGGCCTCTTCAAAAATTTCCCGCCGGTCCTGGGCATTGGAATCAATCAACGCCGCCACGCGGCCCTGTTCGATCAATGAATAGGCATCCACGCCGATGCCGGTATCGAGGAAAAGTTCGCGGATGTCTTTCAGCCGGGCCATCTTGGCGTTGATCAGATATTCGCTGGTAGTATCGCGATACAGCCGGCGGGTAATCTTGACACGTTCGGCGTCAATGGGCAGACGCCGGTCTTCGTTGGTGAAGGTGAGGCTGACTTCGGCCATGCCCATGGGTTTGCGCGTGCCCGAGCCATTGAAGATGACATCCATCATGCCATCGCCGCGCAGGGACTTGGCGGACATTTCGCCCAGCACCCATTTGACGGCGTCCACGACGTTGGATTTGCCGCAGCCATTGGGCCCGACAATGCCGGTGATACCATCATCAAAGTTAAACTCGGTGTAGTCTGCAAACGACTTAAAACCGGAGAGTTCTAGTTTGGCAAGCTTCATGCACACAAATCCATGACAGGGGCACAACCAATAGTGTTACATAGGGGAAAGGATACTACCAATAGGGGTTGGAAGCAAGGGAAAAAGAATTTTACCGGTAAGTGTTTGGGCTAGAATAAGTTACAACACTATGCACAATTAATTTTTCGAGCGAAACCGCTTCCCTCCACCACATCTAGTGGTGTATGGCCCCTATCACCGCTCAAACACCCCTAAATGTAGTGTGCCCTGCCTGCCATACATTCGTATATATGTAATCTTAGCCTTGGCGGTCACTTACGCTTTACTTTCGCGCTTAAATCCCTAGACTTTGTGCCTTCATGCTAACCGAAAAGGAACCGAACGATGGCTTTTACCAAGACGCAACGACTCCAGGCTCTGCCCCCCTATTTATTCATCGAAATAGACAAGAAAAAACGCGCCCTGATGCAGGCGGGCAAGGACGTGATCAACCTCGG
>JBAXGE010000200.1:0-4265 GCA_037139555.1 Phycisphaerae bacterium | reverse complement strand
TTCCAGACCCCTGTGATCGAGCATCTCACGCTGCCTTGCGACCGGCTGCCCGCCGAGTTTGACCGGCTGCGCATCCTCCATCTAACCGATTTGCATATGTCACGCTGGAGCGCTTATTGGCAGCGTTGGCAAAAGGTTTTACAGCGTGCCCGGCCCGATCTGTTGGCCATTACCGGCGATTTGACCCACCGTGCCTGGCGCTGGCAAACTTCGGTCGCGGCGGTGGTCAAACTACTCGCCGGCATCAATCCCCCACTGGGCAAGTTTTTCATCCTCGGCAATCACGACACCCTGCAGCTGGTGGCCCCGCTGCAGGAGCAGGGCTTCCAGTTACTACATAATCAGGCGGTGATTTTCCCCCGTGGCCACCACCGGCTAGCCGTGATCGGCCTGAACCAGCACCGGCGGATTGATACCGATGTCCCTGCCGCGCTGGCCCACGTGCAGCCCGACGACTTCAAGATTATGCTGATGCATTATCCCGATCTGGTCCACGCCGCGCAGGCGGCGGGGGTGGATGTATGTCTGGCTGGCCACACCCACGGCGGGCAGATTTGCCTGCCCAACGGCCAACCGCTCTGGCGGCATGACAGTCTGCACCACACCCAGACGACCGGCGTGCATCAGTTTGCCGGGACCTGGATGGTGATTAATCGCGGCATCGGGGTGGCGGGGCTGAAAATGCGGCTATTTTGCCCCCCGCAGGCGTTATTGATTGAATTAGTGCGCCCGGCCGTGAAATGAAATGCCGTTTCCGGCGTCTATAGATATGGAGCGGGTTGGTGTATTAGCCTGACTCCCCTGTCATAATCTTATTGATCCGTTCAGGAGTTTACGTTGCGTTATCCCCTCGTCGGTTTACCCTGGTGGCAACAGGGCCTGTTGCTTGTTGGCTTGATTCTGGCCCAAAGTTCCTGCCAGCAACCACCCACTCCCGTGGCCAGTACCCAATCAGCCGTGAAAGCTCCCGTCGTAACGACCGAATGTGTGCGCATGGATTTGTCGGGCAAGGGCTGGAAGTTGCTACTGGATCCGCAGGCGCCCTGGGCGTCGGAACCATTGGTTATCAATCCGGAAGTATTGCAACATTCGCACCTGCCGGCCAGCTATGGCGCGACCACCATACCCGCGACCAGTCCGGCGAGCACCGCCCCCAGCACCATGCCCAGCGGTCCGTATGGCTGGCCGCATGGTCCGGCGCAGGACCTGGCCACCCTACTGAGCAAGCCTGAAACGATCAACGTCTCGGTGCCCGGTACCGTGGAGCAATATTTTTGGGAAAAGGCAGCCAATCCCCACGAGACGCAGGGGAACTATCAGGGCGTGAGTTGGTGGCTGAAGGAATTCACGCTGCCGGATAATTTCCCTACTGCGCAGCATGTGTACCTGCATTTTCAGGCCTGCCGCTATCGTGCGGAAGTGTTTGTGAATAATCAGCCGGTGGGTTATGACATAGTGGGCTCGACGCCTTTTAGTCTGGACATCACCCAGGCGGTAAAACGGCAGGGGAAAAACCTGTTGGCGGTGCGGATCACCGATCCCAATGATAATACACTGCAGTACAACTTCAACTGGGCGGACTACGCGGCGATTCCCTGGGGGGCCACCAATGTGCCCGCCGTGCATGGCTTTGGTGGGATTCACGCACCGGTGTGGCTGGAAAGCCGGCCGGCGAACCATATCAGCGATCTGGTGGTGCGTAATAAGCCCAGCCCCAGCACCACGCAGCCCAGCAGTGTGGATGTGCTGGTGGAATTCCAGCAGCCCCCGAGTCTGCCGGGTACGCTGGAATATCGCATCACCCCACACGGACAGGCGGACCAGACGGTGTGGCAGCACACCTTGCCCCTGACCGAGGAATTGCTGAAAAAACCCGTTGCCATCACTGCCGACGTGCCCGGGGCCAAACTGTGGGACCTGAAGAATCCGAATCTCTATGACTGTATCGTACGACTGCGTCAGGGTGACCAAGTCACGGATGTAACCACGCAGCGCTTCGGCTTTCGCTGGTTTGCCCCGGAAGATGTGGGTGGTGCCGATGCGGTATTTCGGCTTAATGGCCAGCGCGTGGTGGTACGCGGAGCGATCAGTTGGGGCTATTGGCCGGTGAATGGGATTTTCCCCACGCGCGAACAGGCCCTGCACCAAATCCGCCAAGCCAAAATTCTAGGCTTGAATCTGTTGGCCATGCACCGGGCCATCGCCGATCCGCTGGTGATCGAAGCCGCCGACGAGTTGGGGATGCTGATTTACAGCGAGCCGGGCGGGTACAAGTGCGATTATGGCAACAATGATGCCCGGACCATTGCACGGGAAAAATTGCTGCGGCTGGTGCGCCGCGACCGCAGCTATCCCAGCGTGGTCATGTGGGGCATGATCAATGAAATCTGGGTTAAGGAACGTCAGGTTCTGCCCTCCTATCTTAAGGACATGGTCGATGCCCACGCGCTGGACCCCAGCCGGGCCATTATGCTGGCCAGCGGTCAGGGAGGAATCAAAGGCGAACCCCGGGCCGAAGGTTCATGGATGCCGCCTTATGGAGACAAACGGCTGGAGGTTGGTTTCAGTAATGAACATCGGGCCGGCGGGCCGGGGGTATATCACGATGGTTTGTGGAGCAATCCGCAGTCCTACTCGGCCTCCGATGGCAACCCCGCCAATATCATCTATTGGGGCGAGGATGGCGCGATCTCGAATCCGCCGCAATTGGATAAATTGAAAGCCTTCTTCGAACAATCCCCGCAACGCGGCTGGGATGGCGACGATTTTCTCCGCATGCACAAGGAATATACCAAGTGGTTCGCCCAGCATGGCGGCTTGGGCGGCTTTGACAACCAACTGGACGTCTGGGCCCGGCGCATGGGGAATGTGACGTATTACTATCACGGCCGGCTGATTGAAAATATCCGTACCAACAACAAGACCGACGGCTACATGATCAACGGCTGGGAATGCATGAAGCTGGACAATCATTCCGGCATCGTGGACCAGTTGCGCAATATGAAGGGTGATCCGGATATTCTGGCCTATTACAACCGGCCGTTGCATCTGGCGGTCAAGCTGCGCACCAAGGTCACCCAACCGGATACGAGTGTGGTGGCCGATGTGCTGGTGGCCAACGAAGTGAATCTGAAGGGCAAGTTACAACTGAAAGTGGTAACGTTGCGCGGTCAGGAGCAATTGCAGGAACAGACTTGGGATGTGGAATTGACCGGCGGGGAAACCTTTGGGCAGTTGTTGCGCGACAACATTACCGTGCCGGTGGGGAATGTGGCCGGGCGGGTGCGCGTGGTGGCCACCCTGAGCCGGGGTGCGGAAGTCGTCGTGCGCGGCGAGGACGAAGTGTTTGTGATCAATTACCGGGACCTGCCCCTGCCCGCTCAGGGCGCGGTGCATGATCAATCCGGCCAGTTGACCCGCTTCCTCCAACAAGAGCTGAAATATGAAGTCACTGATCTGACCAAAGCCGATACGGTGGCCACCCCGCCGGCGTGGTTGCTGGTGGGGATCATCGGCCCGCAAGGGGATGCGATCATCAAACGCTATCTGGATCTGGCGCAGGCGGGTACGCGCTTGATTGTGGTAGCGGAACCGGAACGCTGGGCAGCGGCCATGGCAGAACGGAAATGGGTCACGTACGAAGGCACAATGGCAGTGCCCCAAAACTGGGTGGGCGGGATGTTCTTCGCGTTGGATCACCCGGTACTCGATGGCCTGCCCACCAATCAGGGACTGAACTGGGAATATCAGGTGATCCAAACGTCCCGGCAGCGCAAAGGCTTCTCACGCTACGCCCTGCTGCTGGGCGGCGATCAATGTGCGCTCGGAGCCTGGAACCATCACGAACCGCGTTTGGGATCGGTACTCAGCGTGGTGAAGACTGGCACCGGGTCGGTAACACTGTGCACGGCAGATCTATGCCGAATGGTCGTTGAAACTGCCCCACAACTTGCCACGGCCAAACGATTGTTGGTTAATACGCTGCGGTATGCGCCCAAGCCGTAAGCGGATTTACTTGCGGCGACCCAAGGGGCTGGACGTTGCGGGTTTGGGCGCAGTTTTGGGTATAGGCGCCGCCGGGGCTGGTGCAGGCGCGACCACTTTTTCGGGATTGAGCATATTGCGCAAGACTACCAGCAGCGTCTGGGGTTCGAGATACTGCGGCGGCAGACGCAGATGCACCGTGCGGGCATCTGCCACGCGCACCGAGCCGGGGCCTTTGGTGCCCATGAGCGGCCCGAGCTTGGCCAGATCGGACAAGGTAA
>JBAXGE010000199.1:0-4278 GCA_037139555.1 Phycisphaerae bacterium | reverse complement strand
CATCTGCACAACCTGTTCCTGCTCCCGGCGCTGGGTCACATCGCGGGCCACAGCGTAAACCAGTTCCCGGTCCGGATGCGACTTCCACTCGATCCAGCGATATAAACCGTCCTTGCACAGATAACGGTTTTCAAAACTTAACACTTCCTGTTGTTCCACCAGACGGGCCATCGCGGTCAACGTCTCCGCCTGATCGTCGGGATGCACGAAATCCAGATAACAACGCCCCTGCAAGTCCCCGATCGAGTAACCCAGCACCCGTTCCCATTCCCGGTTCAAGCGCAGGAAATGCCCCTGGGTATCAGCGATGCATAATAAATCCAGACTGTTGTTGAAATAACGTTCCAATTCATCGCTTTTAGCCAGCAGCGACGCCTCGGTTTGTTTCTGCCGGGTCACATCCTGATGCGTCCCGAACATCAGCAGCGGTTTACCCTCGGGCGTCCAACTGGCCACATAGCCACGATCCCACACCCACACCCAGTGTCCGGCTTTATGTTTCATCCGGCAGGTGCATTCATAATAATCCAATTCCCGCCGGAAATGCCGCTGCAGTAACTCCGCACTGACTTTACTGTCCTCTGGATGCACCAGGTCCATCCAGGTTTGGATGGATAGCGGAGCCAACTCAGCCAACGAATACCCCACGATTTCGGCCCAGCGTTCATCAAAGATGGCCGCGCCGGTTTGCACATTCCATTCCCAGGTACCCACATTGGTCCCGGTCAGGATGTGGGCCAACCGCTCACGCTCGTGGGTGAGAGTTTTCTGGATGTTTTTATACTCGGTAATGTTGGTGGCCACGCCCATCAAGCGGGGCAGCTCCTGCGCCCCGGTGCGGAGCAGTTTCAAGATCACCTGCCATGCCATAACCGTACCATCGGGATGGGGATATGCCGCCTCAAAGGTGGCCTCTTCGCCCCGCAGCACTTGGGCGATAGCCGCCCGGACGATCGGTCGGGATGATGCGTCCCACAGTTCCTCATACGTCCGCCCCAGCAGTTCGGTGTCCGCCCGGCCCAGCGCCGCCATGCCATTTTTATTCATGGCCAGAAGCTCACCTGCGCGATTGAGCAGGTGCACACAATTGGGCGAACCTTCAAACAGGGAACGGTAGTGTTCCTCCTGCTGACCCAAGGCGGTCTGTTGCTGGTTGACTTGCCGGTCCGTGCGGCGTAACAACCGAAACACCAGTCCCATTAACCCGCCACTAAGGACCACCCCACCGACCAGAGCCCAATTGCGTTGGCGCTTGAAACTCGCTACCTCGGTAGAGATATCCCGGACTAGAATTAACGTCCCGAGCCCAGCGTCTGTGGTATTCGGAATCGGCTCGGTCTTGACCCACCAAGCGCTATCCCGTAGCGTTACGTCTTCCAGCGCACCGGCATGGTGCAGAGTTTGCCCCAACCATACCTCCAGGCCCTCGGGGAGTGTGGCGAACGTGGAATACACCAGCGCATTCCGGGCATACCGGTCCCATTCCGGATTTTGTCCCATTTGCCGCATCCCCACCTCCCAGGTGGCCCGGTGCAGATTATTTTTGTCGAGTGTTATCAGTATTTCGACATTCATGTGTTGCTTTACCTGCCGATATATCGCGTCCACACCGGTACTTAACTCCAGATATCCCAGCAGATACTCGCCACGATACACCGGGCGCACCACCCGCAACATCAATAGTTCACTGCTACCCAATTCAACGCCATGGGCCACCTGACCGGTACGTTGCGCCCTTTGCGCCGTGACGCGGTTAATTTTGTCCCCGTATTTATCCGGCTGATGCGTTCGCAGCAAACAGAACTGCTGCGCATCCAGCAGGTATATATGAATCCGTTCACCGTCGCGTTTGAGTTTGTTATACAGGGGTAAAACAGAAGCCAACATTTGTTCGCGGTTACGTGACTCCAGCGCTGTCAGAAAATCGGCATTCTGCACCAGAATTGCGCCTGCCACATCCAGCATCTCCACCTGCTGACTGATGCCCAGTGTCACATCATCAGAGGCTTCCTTCAGCACTTGCCGGCCAGATTGGTTCACATAGTCACGCTGCTGGAGCAGCATAAATAGACCAAAACCACCCACCAGCACCACAAATATCAGGGCGAGTGGAAATACCAGATGTCTCCATGCTGATCGTGTCATTGTTCATCCTCATCCGGCAGACCGACACTGGTGTTACCTACCAGTTCGTAACTTCGAGTAATAACCGGGGAATACCGCGAAGTGGAGCTACGTATCCTCGTTCAGTCTGTGTATGATAGCAGAACCATGACGTTAGATGCAAGCGGTGGGCCTCCTCCTCTATCTTATGATTCTTCATCAATATATGTAATACTGCTAGCTGTTGTGTCTATAACAACCTTTGTCGAGACAAATACCGCCACTAATTCTCATATATCCCCGTAATAGCCATATGCCGATTATGGGTAATTAAACGATTCCACCCAGAAAGTCATAGCTTATTTTTTTCTGTAGCGTGGTGATCAGCGCGAAACTGTGCTTGAGCATCGCTTCACGCAGCGGGGTGAGGTGTTTGGGATTCAGGGTGTTGTCGGGAGTAGCGCCTGCGGCCAGTGCCGCCGCCTGGTGCGTCAGCCGCAGTTGCATCAGAAACGTATACGCCTGCACCAACTCTTCATGGAACGCGGTTTTGAGCACCTGCAACTGCACCAGCCGGTCCAGTCGGTCCACGGTATGGGTCTGCGGGTCGTTATGGCGCAGAGCATACAGCCGGGCGAAATTGACGATCGGCATCATCGCCTCTTTCAGATTCAACGTATGCCCCTCGGGCCCGCTGGCGTCGGTGACCAGTTGACCGAAAAACCCGATCGGCGGTTTATACAGCAGGGCATTCTGGGCAAAGTGGATGAAGAACTCCGGGCAATCCTGCATCAGCGCGGCACAGGTGCGGCGCAGTTCGTGGGCCAGTTCTTCGTTGCCGGCGGCGGGGCGGAAATCAAAGAAGGTATTGCATTCCAACAAATCCTGCGGCGTCGAGCCGGTAATCCACTTCGTGAAATACCGCTGCCAGACCGACACCGGCTGACACCAACGCGGGTTGGAGGCCATCACCTCACCCCGGCAGCGCAGATAGCCCGCGTGCTCCAGTCCGGCGGAAACCCGCTGCCCCAGCGCCAGAAAATACGCCGCCACCGCTTCCGCCTGTTCGGCCGGAGCATCCTGATACACCAGCGCATGGTCCTGATCGGTGAACAGAGTTTGCTCCGCGCGGCCCTGACTGCCCAGCGCCAGAAAACAGAATTCCGCCGGCGCGGGCCCCAATTCCGCCTGCGCCAAAGCAATCAACCGTTGGGTAATGGCATCACTCAAGCGGGTATTGAGCCGCGCCACCGTCAGCGGATTGGCCCCGCTATCCAGCAGCATCCGGGCCCACTGGGGCACTTGCCGACGAATCGCGCTGAGCTCCTCCCACGTCCCGGCCAACTCGACCTGCGCGGTGAGTGCGGCGGGTGAATGCTGCTGATACGCCATCAGGTCCGTGGCCCGGACCAACCCGACTATGCGCCCCTCGGCGTTGCGCACGGCCAGATGCTGAATCTGGTGGTGACGCATGGCCAGCAGGGCTTCGTGCAGCGGGGTCGTGTCCGCCAGCGCGATGACCGGCGCGGTCATGATCTCCATGACCGGATGGTACGCATCGCGCCCCGCGGCCAGCACGCGCTGGCGCAGGTCCTGATCGGTGACGATCCCGACCACCGCACCATCGCCACCCGACGTGACGGCCAATGCGCTGGCCCCCGACCGGGTCATCAGCGCCGCGGCGCGGGCAATGGGCATCTGCAGATCGCAGGTTACCAGCGGCGCGGGCACATCCTTCAACGGCCGGTGCAGGGCCAACAGCGACGTTTGCAGTTCTTCCAGCAGGGCATCATGCCGGTCTGCAGGCGATTTTTGCTGGCTGATATCCCGTGCGACCAGAATGAACCCCACCTTGCCTGCCAGCGCGATCCGGGTGACATTCAGCAGCGCCTTGATGGTGTTGCCCGCACGCGTCCGCAGCGGGGCGGCGAAGGGCTCGGGCTCGGGGCCACCCTCGGCCAGCGCCTGGATATGGGCGCGGGCGGGATTGGGGGCCTCGGGTTCGGATGGGAACAGATCAAAAAGATTAAGCTGCGTCAGTTCCGCCGCGCTATACCCCAGCAGCTCGGCCATGGTGCGATTGGCATACGCGGGTTTACCCTCCAGCACCATCAGCGTGCCCTCGGTGGCGGCCTCCACCAGGGTGGCATATTTTTCGTGCGATTCGCGCAACTC
>JBAXGE010000198.1:0-4283 GCA_037139555.1 Phycisphaerae bacterium | reverse complement strand
TCCCTTTCCCGATACTTTCGGTAAGGTCCGCTTCGATCTCCTCGATGCTCGGGAGACTGGAGGCGAGTTCTTCGGGCAGGGCGCGGGTGAGTTCGTAATCGGCTACGCCAATGGGCTTGTGGATGTCGCGCAGGGCATATTCGGCGAAGATGCGGTCCTTGCTCTGGCACAGGATCATGCCCACGGTCGGGGTATCGTGTTCGTGGCGCAGCAGGTCGTCCACGGCGGAACAATAGAAGTTCATCTTGCCGGCGTATTCCGGCTTGAACTCACCTTTCTTGAGGTCCACCACCACGAAGCAGCGCAGCTTCAGATGGTAAAACAGCAGGTCGAGGTAGAATTCTCGGTCGCTGATTTCGATCCGGTATTGGCGTCCGACGAAAGCGAAGCCCTGGCCCAGTTCGAGCAGGAATTTCTGGATGTGCTGCAGCAGGCCGGTCTCCAGTTCCCGCTCGTGAAACGGCTCCTCCAGCGTAAGGAAGTCAAACAGATACGGGTCTTTCAGCAACCCCTGCGCAATGGCAGCATGGGGCTCGGGCAGGGTGTTGGCAAAGTTGGTCACCGCCGTCCCCTGCCGCTCGTGGGCGCGGTTTTTGATCTGGACCACCAACGTATCCCGGCTCCAACCCTGTTCCAGCGTCTGGCGGGCATACCAGCAGCGCGTGGGCAGGTCTTTGAGTTTCTGGAATAGAATAACATTGTGCGCCCAGCTCAATTTTGCAACGGCCTGTTGCAAAATCTCGCCGGTGATTTCGGCTTTTGACCGGGGCGTGGCAGACTCCGGTAATTGGGCAACCGGCCGTTGCCCTTTTGGCGTGGCTGCCGTTTCCGGCAATTGGGCAACGGGCCGTTGCCCAATTGCAAGTCGCTCCGGATAAGCCTGATAAAACTGGACCATGAGTTTCAGGTTGCGCGGGGAAAACCCCTTTTCCTCCGGCAGTTCATTCTTAAGGTCCGCCGCTAGTCTGGGAAGTACGCCGGCCCCCCAGCCCGCCAGTTCTTGGCGTGCGGCAATCAGGCGGCCTATGTCCCAATACATGAAGAGCAACTCGGTGTTGGCGGCGTGGGCAGCGCGGTTCTGGGCCTGCCGGACACGGGTTTTAATGTCGCCCAGCAGGTCTCGGTAGAGGGTGAGTTCCTGTTTTTTCATCGCGTCAACGCCTTTCCGCAATTGCGCCCGGCACCAATGGCCCAACCGGCGGTGGGGCCAACTCCGACGGCGCTAATTTTCCAGAAGGCTTCTGGATAATTTGAACCCGGTCCGCCCACAGCAAGTAAAAACTCCGCATGGCGGGCGGATTGAATCAGGTTCCGCACCTCGATAATCAGCGGCGCAAGTCCGTCAGATTTCGCTTTGGCGACATTCATTCCTTGGACGGTGATAGTTGTCTTTTTCATCGCGTCAACGCCTCCCGCAATTGCGCCTGCAACTGCCCCCGCGTCGCGGCAATCTGGGCCAGCAGCTTCTCATACTCCGGCAGCAGGTGATCCACATCCCCCGGCCCGGTGTCGGCGTTGTGCGGGTTCTTCAGGTCCAGATTAAAATTACCCGCCCGGATCGTATCCATGGACACGCGCCAGGCCTGCTCATTCTCCACCCGCGCCTTAAACCCATCCTTTTCCTCGCCCCACCACGCCCGCTCGCCCGCAAACTCCTCAATCCGGATCGGCTTGCCCTTGTTATAACTCTTGGCCCCCGGCGGGTACGGGTGCTCGTAATACCAGATCTGGGTGGTGGGCGCCCCCTTGGTAAAAAATAGCAAATTCGTCCGGATGCCCGTATAGGGATTAAACACCCCATTCGGCAGCCGCACGATCGTGTGCAAATTGCACTCCGTCAGCAACGCCTCCTTGATGCGCGTCTTCACCCCCTCGCCAAACAGCGTCCCATCCGGCAGCACCAGCCCCGCCCGTCCGCCGGGCTTGAGAATCTTCATCAGCAGCACCAGAAACAGGTCCGCCGTCTCGCGCGTGCGAAACTCAGTGGGATAATTCGACTCAATCCCGTCCTCTTCCATCCCGCCAAACGGCGGATTGGTCACAATCACGTCCACCCGATCCTTCGGCCCCCAGTCGCGCAGCGGCCGGGCCAGCGTATTATCGTGCCGCACATTAGCCGGCACATCAATGCCATGCAGCATCAGATTGGTCATACACAAAACATGCGGCAGGTGCTTTTTCTCAATCCCCGCAAAGCAGTCCTGTATCGTCCGCTCATCGGCCTCGGTTTTCGCCTGCTTGCGTAAATGCTCGATCGCACAGACCAGAAACCCGCCCGTCCCGCAGGCCGGGTCCAGCACGCGTTCCCCCAGCCGCGGGTTGACCTGCTCGACGATGAACTGCGTCACCGCCCGCGGGGTATAAAACTCCCCCGCATTGCCCGCCGATTGCAGGTCCTTCAGCAGCTTCTCGTAAATATCGCCGAACATATGCCGGTCATCCGAGGCGTTGAAATCAATGCCGTTAATCTTGTTGATCACCTGCCGCATCAGCGTGCCATTCTTCATGTAATTGTTGGCATCCTCGAAGGCCATGCGGATCAGCCCCGAGATTTTGTCCCCGCCCCCGGTGAGGGCTTTCAGTTTCGGCAGCAGCGTATTATTGATAAAGTCCAGCAACTCCTCGCCGGTGATGCCTTCCTCGTCGGTGGCCCACTGCGACCAGCGCAAATGCTTGGGCAACGGGGATTTGTAGGCATCGTTGAGCAGCACCATCTCTTTTTCGCGATCATCGAAGATTTTCAGAAAAAACATCCACCCCAGTTGCTCCAGCCGCTGTGCATCACCATAGGTGCCCGCATCCTTGCGCATGATGTCCTGAATGGTTTTAACGATATTCGAAACATTGGGCATGGGTTATGCAGCTTTCTGGTACAGAGCGGCTTCGAGTTCCCGGATGGCGGCCAGATAGCCGTCCCGGCCGCCAAACAATTTCACAATTTCCACGGGCGTGCCGTAGGCGGTAAGCGGATCCACTTTGAGAATCTCCAGCGACTCCACACTGGTAATGCCGCTGTCGGCATATTTCTCCAGCAGCGCGTCCAGCACCGCCCGAGCCTTGGCGCCATACTTGGCAAAGACGTGGCGTTTTTTCACCTTCTCCGCCCGCTCCATCCGCGTCAGCGGCGGCGCGTCAAACGCCACATGGCAGACCAGATCAAACGCGTCGTATTGGCGCCCCACCTGCTCCGCCAGTTCCTCAAGGAATACCCCCTTGCCGGCGAGTTCCTCCAGAATGGCCTGCTTCTTCTCGGCGTCGTTCCACACGGTCAGAAAGGCCTCGAGGGAAGCGTAGCTTCTGCGGACCGTTTTACGCGAGTACGCCTTGAGCGATTCGGTAATCAGTTTGCCGCTCTCATCCAGATACTGCACCCGCTCCGTGGCGACCCGGACTTCGACATTATCCACATAGTATTTGGTCGGCGGGTCTCCCCCGCCACCGGGCCCCTCACCGCCGGGGTCATCACTACCGTCCCCAAACTCGGGTGGCTCCGGCAATTCCGGCTCTTCCCCTTCGGGCCCTGTCGGCTCATCCGGCGGGACCGGCGTATCCTCCGGCCCGGGCTCGTAAATCTGCACCGGATCGCCATCAAAGGCCGGGTCGGCAAATAGCGCCGTCGCCTGCCGGAAATCCATGATGGTAAAAAAGAACTTGCCGTAATCCTCTTTGATGCGCGTACCGCGCCCGATGATCTGCTTGAACTCGGTCAGCGACGCAATCCGCCGGTCCAGCACAATCAGATGACACGTCTGCGCATCCACGCCGGTACTCATCAGCCGCGAGGTGCAGGCAATGACCGGGTACGTCGCCTCGGGGTCAATAAAGTTATCCAGTTGCGCCTTGCCCTCGTCATTGTCGCCGGTGATGCGCATCACATATTTGGCATTGGCCGCAGCCAGATCGGGGTTCGCATTCACCAGCGCCTGCCGCATGCGCTCCGCATGGGCGACATTTTCACAAAACACAATGGTCTTGGCAAAGCGGTCGGTGGCGCGCAAAAACTCACTCACCTTGGCCGCAACCACGTCGGTGCGCTTTTCGAGAATCAGGTTCCGGTCATAATCGCTGACGTTATATTCCCGGTCCTCGATCAGGTTGCCATATTTGTCCGTCTGCCCGGCTTCCGGGCGCCAGCCATCGAGGTCCTTGTCCAGACCGATGCGCACGACCTTGTACGGCGCCAGGAAACCATCGGATATCCCCTGCCGCAGCGAGTACGTGTACAGCGGATCGCCGAAGTATTCAATGTTCGAGACTTCCTTCGTTTCCTTGGGCGTGGCCGT
>JBAXGE010000197.1:0-4285 GCA_037139555.1 Phycisphaerae bacterium | reverse complement strand
CAAAACAACCTGTTTCGCATTTTAAACCCGTCGAATTCGACGGCATTAAAAACCCGCATTACGCAACCACTCCCACAACCCAACAACCCCAATAACATTACACTTTCCCAACCCGCCCAAACCCTGGTAGGGGCGACCGCCGGTCACCCAACCATTCATTTCCGTGCCCATCCGTGTTTTCCGTGGTTACTCCCCCCGTCCCCATCCTGTGCATCCTCTCCATCCATGTAAAAATTGTCCCCCCGCGCATCCCCGTATGCATCGTCGCGCCGTTGCGTGAGACTCCCCCCGTCCCCCCGCTTCACCAATTCAAATTCGGCATGCGCGACGTGATTTCGCGCACGCGTTTCTTCACCTCTTCCACCTGCTTTTTATTCCGTTCCGCCAGGTCTTTGCGCAGCGCCTCAACCTTCTTGACGATATCGTCAATCTCGCGCTGGCGGATGTCCGCCCGCACGTCGAATTGCGCGTTGACCGTATTGGTGATCTGCTCGACCAGTTCGGCTTTGTCCCCCACTGTCGTGCTCGGGTCGTGATACCGCCGCGCCAGTTGCACGGTCTGGTAGCTCAGTTTCAAATCTTCCATCCGCAGCCGGAACATTTCCGGATCACGTTTCTGCAAATCTTTCAATTGGTTGAAATTCGGGGCCGCTTCCTGCAGCATCTTTTCAAACCGCTTCGGGTCGCTGTTGCGCAGGGCTTCGGCCTTCTGATACAGCTCAGGCTGATGTTCCTTGAGAATCTTCATGATCCACACCGACACATCTTCTTCCGCCGGGCGCGTCGCCGGAGCCGTCGTTGGAGGCTTGGGAGTATTCTTCGCCGGCTCAGACTTGGTATCAGCATGCAACACCGCCGCCAGACTCAAACAGCCCAGCGTCAGTGTCCAACCCAGATATTGTCCTGCTTTACGTTTCATCGCGTCCTATCTTACCACCTAGACTCCGCCCATACCGTCCGGCAGGTCGCCCGACTCGGCCGCGTCGCCCGCTTCATCAATCGCCATCAGGAGCCGCGTCACATGTTCCGAATCCATCGGCTCGGGCCGCTGGGCCAAACGCCCCACCGCCGACAGCACTGAACGGATCTGTACATCGGTATCATTGCTGCCATTGCCCGCGGCGATAAATTCTTCCAGCGCCGCTTCGGTCCGCGCCGCCGTCTGCACGCGCCGCTCTTCGGCGGAACGCACCAGCCAGTTGACACCCACCACCACCACCACCGCCGCCGCCACGGCTGACCCCATCGCCATCATGCGATAGGCGATCTGCCAGCGCCGGATATTTTGTTTGTGCTGTTCGATGGCCCGCAGTTTCAGATGCACGCCATGCTTGATCGCCCCGGCCATCCGCTGGGCCGTCACCGCATCCAGATGCGGCTGGGGCTGCTGGCGCAGGAACTCATAACGCTGCTTGATCAGTTCGTACTCCACCATCGCCGCCGGCACCGTCTGCACATCATGCTGCAAACGCTCGTGCGTCGCGACGGGCAGTTCGCCCGACACGTCCAACAGACACGTTTCACTAAAGTTAAACTTCATGACCATCACTCTCCATCAGGCCGCGTAATTTGCCCAGAGCCCGGTGCGCCCGCGCCAAAACCGTCCCAATCGGACAGTTCAACGTCGCGGCGATATCCTTGAATGGCATATCCGCATAATGCCGCAGCATCAGGATATGCGCATCCAGCTCAGGCAACTTCCGCATCGCCCTTACTAGGCGGTCCACATCTTCACTCTGGACCGCATTGTCCTCCGGACTCACATCCTCTGGGTCCGACATCACATCCGTCAGATCACCGATCTGACCATCCAACTCTACCGTCATAGATTGCGTGGGTCGGCGGGTCAAACCCCGCCCGTAATCACGCACCAAATTTACCAAAATGCGAAAAAGCCAGGCCTCAAACTTACCCTGGTCATCGTAGCGGTCCAACCGCTGCACGATTCGCAGAAACGTTTCTTGGACCAGGTCCTGCGCTAATTCGCTCTTACCGGTGGCCTTCATGGCATAGCCATAAAGCCGCTGCCAATAAGCCTCTACCAAGGCATCCCAGGCCGTCTTGTCCCCGGCACGACATCGTGCCAGCAGTTGACTGATTGCCTTGGCGTCCATCCATTCCCTCATTACAACGTCGGTCGTGGTAGAATATTGCGTTAATACTTTTTTCTTGCGGGCCGATGTCGGCTTGCCAGAAACCGCTAAAACGTTATACTACATAGCTTTCCCCGACTTGGGAAGTGTACCGGGCCACGAATTCGGGCCGGGTCGCTCATTAATTTAGCCTCTTTTGGAAGGTATGCGGAATGATCAAAGTCAAAGCCCGGACCAGCGAATCGGTCGAACAGCTCATGCGCCGTTTCAAGAAACTCTGCGAAAAGGAAGGTCTCATCCGCGATATGAAGCGGATCGCCTACTTTGAAAAGCCCAGCGAGAAAAACCGTCGCACCCTCCGCAAGGCCCAGAGCATGCAGATGAAGCGTCGCGCCGAAGCCGGCCTGTAAGCCTTTCGCCCGCTTAATCCAATAATCCCCCGCCACGACCACGGTTCGCCCTGGTCGTGGTTTTTTACGCGCCCGCCGCATTACCATTTTTTTTGTCGGTTTTTACTTTCCCCCCACGCTCCCGCCCGCTAAGATGACGCATCGGCGTCGTATCATTTCGTCCCTTGTCGGAGGTATTTCCCATGGCTTATTCCCCTGCTGACTGGGCCCGTCTGTATCAGGAAAACGACCCCGAACAACTCCCCTGGTTCTGCACCGAACTCGACCAAGACATTGACAAATCCCTCCGCCTGATGAAATTACGCAAGGCCAATATTCTCGATATTGGCTCCGGGCCGGGCACTCAGACCATCGCGCTGGCCGATCTGGGGCATAATGTCCTGGGGCTGGATATCTCCCCCGCCGCCGTCCGCAAGGCCCGCCGGCGCGCCAGCCAGGCGGGCGTCACCGCCAAATTCACCGCCGGCGATATCACCACCTTTGCCCACCGCCAACCCTTTGACGCCATTATTGACCGCGGGTGCTTCCATGCCCTGCCCGCCAATTATCGGATGCGTTATCTGGTCCGTGTGGCCCAGTTGCTCAAACCCAACGGATGGCTGTTTCTCAAAACCTTCTCCAGCCGCGAACCCCGCAGCGACGGCCCCGCCCGGTTCAAAGCCTCCGAAATTCGCCTGATTTTCCGCCCGTTTTTCCGCTGGGAAGCCTCGTGGGGTTCGGTCTTTTCCGGCACGCTGCAAACCTATCCCAAGGCCCTCGTCTGCCTGCTCCGCCGCAAGGACGATGTCGTCCCCATCGAGCCCCCCGCCCGGGCCGCTAAACGCCCCGTCACCCGGACGCTGAAAAAGCCCGCAACGCCGAAAATTAAGCGCCCGCGCAGACTTTCCTGAACCGCCCCGGCCCGTTATAGTGTCCGCACGTTACTTGAGTTACAGTTTTTTTGAACGTCTTTATTCGGAGTGCACCTACTATGCCCAATCTGGAAACCTTCATCCACGCCAAAGCCATCGAAATCGGCAAGCTCTCGGTCAAGGCCACCACCGCCGCCGGTACCGGCCATCCGACCTCCTGCCTGTCGCTGGCCCACATCATCACCATTTTGATGTACCGCGCGATGCGTTGGGACCCCGAAAGCCCCGCCCATCATGGCTCCGACCGGCTGGTGCTGTCGGAAGGCCACGCTGTGCCGATCGTTTATGCCGCGTGTGCGGATATCGGGGTGACTTTTTACCCCCACGGCAAAGCCAAGATCATGGATGAAAAGGACCTGATGACGCTCCGCGATATTCACAGCCCCATTGACGGGCATCCGAATCCCGTCGTGGGCTTCCCGCTCTTTGATGCCGCCACCGGCTCGCTGGGTCAGGGGCTGTCGGTCGCCGGCGGGTTGGCCGCGGCCGCCCGGATTGACAAGGTGGACAAGACCATTTACTGCGTGATCGGCGACGGCGAAAGCCGCGAAGGCCAGATCTGGGAAGCGATGGACTTTATCGCCGAACATGAGCTGACCAATGTGGTCGCGATCTTCAACTGTAACCTGATCGGCCAGAGCGACTGGGTCGCCTCGGCGCAGGGACCGGAACATATCGCCGCCAAGGCCGAAGCCTACGGCTGGAAGACCGTCGTGGTGGATGGCCACCATCCCGAAGAGCTGCTGCAGGCACTGCGGCTGCACTCGGAAGCGAAAGTCTGTGGCCGGCCGCTGGCGATCATCGCCCGCACCGTCAAGGGCTGGGGCGCCCCGACCAAACAGGGTCTGGGCTATCACGGCAACCCCGTGAG
>JBAXGE010000196.1:0-4300 GCA_037139555.1 Phycisphaerae bacterium | reverse complement strand
CAGGGGGTCAAGAAAACGGTGGTCAAGACCAAGGGGATTCAGACCGTGGCCAATGAAATCGCCGCCGCCCTGCGCGGTGTGGCGGGCGCGGTGGATGTGTTCCCCGACCAGATTGTGGGCCGCAGCTATCTGCAGATTGATGTGAATCGGGAAAAAGCCGCCAAATACGGGGTAAGTGTGAGTGATATTTCCGAGGCCATCGAGGTGGCGATGGGCGGCAAAACAATTATGAACACGGTGGAAGGCCGGCAACGCTTCCCGGTGCGGGTGCGCTATGCGCGGGATTTCTGGCAGACGGAGCAGGCTTTACGGCAGATTCTGGTCACCGGCAAGCGCGGGACGCCGACTGCCGCGCCAGCCACTCCGGGCGGGGCGATGGGCGCAACCGGGGGCGCCCCCGGCGGGGGCAGCGGGATGTCGGGCGGGGACATTATTCAGGTGCCGATCGCCGATGTGGCGGACCTGAACATTGTCGAAGGCCCCAGTGTGATCAAGAGCGAGAACGGCATGTTGCGTTCCTATGTACAGTTGAACGTGCGGGACCGGGATATCGTAGGCTTTGTGGAAGAAGCCCAGCGCGTGGTGGCGGAAAAGGTAACGCTGCCGGCGGGTTTTTATATTGAGTGGTCCGGGCAATTTGAGCATCAGATCCGGGCCAAGAAAACACTGGCGATTATTTTCCCGCTGGTGATACTGCTGATCTTTGTGATTTTATATGTCACGTTCAACGACTTGTCCGATGCCCTGCTGATTATTCTCGCGGTGCCCGGAGCACTGGTGGGCGGGATTATTTTTCAAAGTTTCTTCGGCTTTAATTTCAGTGTGGCTGTGTGGGTGGGATATATCGCCTGCTTTGGCATGGCCACGCAGACGGGGATTGTGATGCTGGTCTATCTGCACGATGCCATCAACGCCCGGGGCGGATTGGCCAACATTGCCACGGAAAAGGAACTGACCCAGGCCATTATCACCGGGGCGGTACACCGGCTGCGGCCCAAGCTGATGACCGAAGGCGTGGCCATTGTCGGCCTGATGCCCATGCTCTGGGCGACCGGGGTGGGGTCCGAGGTGATCAGACCCATGGTGGCCCCGGTGATCGGCGGCTTGCTGGTGGCCGATGAAGTGATTGACCTGCTGCTGCCGGTAATCTTTAACTGGTACCAAGTCCGGCGCTGGCGCAAGTTGCACCCGGAAGCGAAATCAGATGTCACCGAATAATTAAGTCACGTCGTTTATTTCTTCTTTTTCTCCGGTAGCGTAGCTAGACGTGTATTGATGGAATCTTCACTCTCACTAGGATCAAACTCCACCCGGCCCAGATGACTGCCCCCGGCGATGACAACTTTGCCTTCGACCACGGTGGGCGACTTTATCGCGGCATCTGTTTCACCGCCAGTACCCGCACATCTTGAGGACTTCCCCCCTCGCTGGGGGCACGGTTGGCCCAAGACCCGTCCAATATCGCAACGAAGCGTCGTTCCCCACCACTGGGAATCAAGGCTTTATCCGAACCTGGTGTGGCATTGAGAATGTAGCCCCACAGCACCCAGGTATCAGAACGGAAGGTGGTCATAGGATACAACCGCACCCAGAGGGCGTCCCGCTGGTCAAGGGTGGTGGTGCTGGATAGCGTAATTTGCGAAATGCAGGAATTGGCCAGTGCACTTATGTCACGAAAGCCGTTATAGGTGGTGCCGTTTCTGTCTTTAATGCGTTCGGCGAAGAGTTTATTGGCCCACCAGGCCGCATCCCCTGCGGTGGTGCAGATGGTCAGATCGGGATTGGATGTGGTATCCAGCACGCCGGAGAACAAAATTGTCAGCGTATCAATATTAGCGGTATTAAGGTTTATACGTCCCGGAATCCGGTTGCGATCCAGCGGAGTGGTCAATCGTCCGGACTGAGTTTCAGCGGCCGTCAGTGGGCCTTCATAACTCCCCTGAAAACGCAGGTAATGCTGCAATCGGTCGGCGCGCAGATCCTGCGGCGTGGCGCTGATGAAATTAAAACGCACACTGGCGTCTACTTTCCACTGTTCACTACCTTTGGGATTAGCTGGATCATTAGCGATAATCGCATTGGTCATTACCCCGAAACCTGCGTCCTGATTCACTGCTGGCGCAAACCACTGCCAGCGATTGCGCAGCATATCGGAGGCGAACACGCATTGGCTGTAATTGGCCGGATTGGTGGTCACTTTGTGGGCTATCCGCCAGAGCCGATGAAAGTCACGGAAGCTCATGGGTTGATTGACGGTCAGGGTGTTATTGTTGGCAAAGCGGTCCTGTAATATCGTACGTAAATTGAGATTTGCGGCATACGCCGCCCCGGTGAGGGGATTGACATAGCTGGCCCCGCCCCCGCCGGGATAGACCCCCAGCGTGGTGCCCACCTGATGCTTGCTGACCACATTCAACATGCACTGCCAGCTGTCGGTTGCCGGACGGGCCAGAAAATGATATTCCACCGCCACGGGGGGCGTGGCGGGATACAACCGGCCGTAATCCAGCCGGTCTACCGGCAGCAGGCCAAACCCACCACCATAGGGGCGCAGCAAATAGAGCTTGCAGTTCGCATAGTCGCCTACGACAAAGGGGGTGACAGCCGGGGTGGATAACCGCGTGACGGTGAGGAAACGTTGGCCCGCGGGTACCGATGCCGCAATCAAGGCGGCATCGCTGGCCACCACAAAAGTGCCGTTGGCCGGGATGGTACCGGCCCCGATACTCACGGTGCCTGCGCCGGTACGAATTTCCCAACCCGCCAGATTGATAGCCACCGGGAAGGGATTGTAAAGTTCCACGGCCCAGGCTTCCACATCGGTCGTGCCCCACTGGGTGGGGGTATTGGTCGGGTCGGCCGGGGGCGCGGGATTCTGATCTTTGAGCCGCACCCCGAGTTCGGTGATAAAGGGTTGGGGACGCAGGCCCAGATATTGATAATTGGTGTCAAACGGACCGGGCAGGGCCGCCCCGGCGGCAGCGCCGGACAAACCCACTGCTTCGGGGTTCACCAAATCAACGCCGGTGCTGCGCACGATGCCGGTGGCCAAACTGCGTTGCGAAGCGTAATTGGCGGCGAAGCTATAGGCTTCATCCGCGGGGTAACCGCTGGCGAGCATGGCGCTGGCCAGATAAGCGGTATTGTTCATGACATCGGTCGCGTTAACCGACAAGTCGGCGGCACTGGTAGGATTGATGGGGACGCGCATACCGTTATTGGGCCAAACCGCGTTAGCCACCGCGCCCACCGTGGGGTGATCATTCAATGGCCGCAAATTATCCCGATCATAGGAATAGGTGGTGTAGATTTTGGCGTTTTGGTATCGGGTATTGGCGCTATCCGGTCCGCCGATGGCAGCGGGGTTATAGGTCAGTACATTAGGCCAGGTGGCGACCAGCCGGGTGTTAAGGCCGGTGCCCCGATGACCATAGGAACGTAATTCCAGCTCGTCTTGCAGGTCGAACAAACGCATCGTGGTCCCCGGGGTGCTGGCCAGGGCGGCGCGCCATTGATCCTTGGTGTATGCGGTGGTGACCCGGGCATTGCCAATGGCCGTAGGGTCATCGCCACTGGCGCCCACGGAGCGTAGACGATATCCAAAGGTATAGCGACCATCGGGATCAATATCCGTGGGCGTGGCATTGGCAGTGGGCCAGGCGGTATTGAGATTGAGCATGCGGTTGGTGTCTTCCACGCGTGCCGAACCCCAAAAGTAGAGATTGTCAGAGACCGGTCCCACATTTCCCGGATCAGTGGAATTATCCGCCTGGTTATTCAGTCCCATCCAACTATTGCCGGCACTAGTGCCGGTGGGGAGGGTGCCATCGCCTTCAAAGTCGGGAAATGTGGGTAAATCTCGGGTGGTGACTTTACATGGATTGATCATATTGGAGCCGGAGTAACTCGCTTCCACGGGGGTATTACCGGCAACAAAATTGGGAATGCTCGAAAAGTTTTTGGGCAGTACGGGGGTTTTGGAGAAGTCGGGTTTGAAGTAGACGACTCCGATGGATCCTTCCCCACCCCCGGCAGAAACATTGTGGACGAGTTGCTGGTTACTTAGCTTATGGCTTGGCATGATAGGGGGGCGCCAATACACCGACAGGGGACGAGTATTTGCCAACGCCGGTTGGGCCGCGGCCGTGGCATCGGTGGGACATAAGGTGGCCTGATAGATTTTGCTGCGGAAATGCTCCAACATGCGGTCCCGGGCGCCGTCATAATTGGTGGCAGCGGATACATGACCGGCGGTGATACTTTCCGTACGCGAGGAAATCAAATAGGCCGTCGCCAATAT
>JBAXGE010000195.1:0-4301 GCA_037139555.1 Phycisphaerae bacterium | reverse complement strand
TTACCTTGTCCGATCTGGCCAAGCTCGGGCCGCTCATGGGCACCAAAGGCCCCGGTTCGGTGCGCGTGGCCGATGCCCGCACGGTGCATCTGCGCCTGCCGCCACAGTATCTCGAACCCCAGACGCTGCTGGTGGTGCTGCGCAATATGCTCAACCCGGAAAAAGTGGTCGCGCCGCCACCAGCCCCGGTGGCGCCAGCGCCCAAACCTGCAACGTCCAGCCCCTTGGGACGCCGTAAATAATGCCCTTACGGCTTGGGCGCATACCGCAGCATATTAACCATTAACCGTTTGGCCGTGGCAAATTGCGGTGCGGTTTCGACGGCCATCCGGCATAGATCCGCAGTGCAGAGCGTCACCGACCCGGTGCCGGTCTTAACCACGCTTAGCACCGATCCCAAACGCGGTTCGTGGTGGTTCCAGGCTCCGATCGCACATTGATCGCCCTCTAGCAGCAGGGCATAGCGTGTATAGCCATTGCGCTGCCGGGAAGTTTGTATCACCTGATATTCCCAATTCAGTCCCTGATTGGTGGGCAGACCGTCCAGTACCGCGTGATCCAGCGCAAAGAACATCCCGCCCACCCAGTTATGGGGCACCGGCATGGTGCCTTTGTAGGTGATCCATTTACGCTCTGCCATGGCCGTCGCCCAGCGTTCCGGTTCCGCCACCACAATCAGCCGCGTACCCGCCTGTGCCAGGTCCAGATAGCGTTTGATGATCGCGTCCCCTTGCGGGCCGATGATCCCCACCAGCAACCACGCCGGCGGTGTGGCCACCGTATCGGCTTTGGTCAGATCAGTGACTTCATATTTCAGTTCTTGCTGGAGGAATCGGGTCAACTGGCCGGATTGGTCATGCACCGCGCCCTGGGCGGGCAGGGGCAGGTTCCGGTAATTAATCACAAACACCTCGTCCTCTCCGCGCACGACCACTTCCGCACCCCGGCTCAGGGTGGCCACCACCCGCACGCGCCCGGGCACATTCCCCACCGGCATGGTAACGTTGTCGCGCAACAACTGACCGAAGGTTTCCCCGCCGGTCAATTCCACATCCCAGACCTGTTCCTGCATTTGTTCCTGACCACGCCAAGTTACCACTTTCAGTTGCATCTTGCCCTTCAGATTCACTTCATTGGCCACCAGCACATCGGCCACCACATTCGTATCCGGTTGCGTCACTTTGGTCCGCAACTTGACCGCCAGATGCAGCGGGCGGTTGTAATAGGCCAGAATATCCGGATCGCCCTTCATGTTGCGCAACTGGTCCACCACGCCGGAATGATTGTCCAGCTTCATGCACTCCCAGCCGTTGATCATGTAGCCGTCAGTCTTGTTGTTGGTGCGGATATTTTCAATCAGCCGGCCATGATAGTAATATGCCACATTCCCCATACGCCGGGCCCAGACGTCCAGTTGGTTGTCAAACCCGCCTAATCCGCCGTGCTGGGTGAACCACTTGGTGTATTCCCGGTGCATGCGGAGAAAATCATCGCCATCCCAGCCCCGTTGCGGGGATTGCTCAAAGAAGGCTTTCAGTTTGTCCAATTGCGGTGGGTTTGAAATGGCCCCATCCTCGCCCCAATAGATGATATTGGCAGGGTTGCCATCGGAGGCCGAGTAGGACTGTGGATTGCTCCACAAACCATCGTGATACACCCCCGGCCCGCCAGCCCGATGTTCATTGCTGAAACCGACCTCCAGCCGTTTGTCCCCGTAGGGCGGTATCCATGAGCCTTCGGCTTTGGGTAGGCCTTTAATCCCTCCCTGACCGCTGGCCAGCATAATGGCCCGGCTGGGGTCCAGCGTGTGGGCATCGACCATATCCCGCAGATACTCCGGTCGTACCGTGCGTTCCCTAACCCATATTTCATTGATCATGCCCCACATGACCACACTGGGATAACTGCGGTCGCGGCGCACCAGGCGCAGCAGCTTTTCCCGCGCGATGGTCCGGGCATCATCGTTGCCATAATCACATTTATATCCGCCGGGTTCGTTGTAAATCAGCATACCCAATTCATCGGC
Organism: Phycisphaerae bacterium; assembly: GCA_037139555.1. GTDB lineage: Bacteria > Planctomycetota > Phycisphaerae > WQYP01 > WQYP01 > JBAXGE01. The sequence goes on along the minus strand of JBAXGE010000195.1, from coordinate 2,275 downwards.
GGTCTCGATCGCCAGCGGATCGGCGATGGCCCGGTGCATGGCCAACAGATTCAGCCCCAAGAGTTTGGCTTGCCGGATTTGCTGCCGGGCTTGTTCGCGCGTGGGAAATACCCCGTTCACCGGCCAGTAACCCCAACTGATCGCTCCGCGTACCACCACGCGCTGACCATTGAGCCGAAAAACCGCATCGGGCCCACCCACATTTTCCGGGGCAAACCAGCGAAAGCCGAAGCGCTGCGTGGTTACATCCGTGACTTGGTCACCCTGACGCAGTCGTACGATACAGTCATAGAGATTCGGATTCTTCAGGTCCCACAGTTTGGCCCCGGGCACGTCGGCAGTGATGGCAACGGGTTTTTTCAGCAATTCCTCGGTCAGGGGCAAGGTGTGCTGCCACACCGTCTGGTCCGCCTGTCCGTGTGGGGTGATGCGATATTCCAGCGTACCCGGCAGACTCGGGGGCTGCTGGAATTCCACCAGCACATCCACACTGCTGGGCTGCGTGGTGCTGGGGCTGGGCTTATTACGCACCACCAGATCGCTGATATGGTTCGCCGGCCGGCTTTCCAGCCACACCGGTGCGTGAATCCCACCAAAGCCATGCACGGCGGGCACATTGGTGGCCCCCCAGGGAATCGCCGCATAGTCTGCCCAGTTAAAATTGTATTGCAGCGTATTATCGTTTGGATCGGTGATGCGGACAGCCAGTAGGTTTTTCCCCTGCCGTTTTACCGCCCGCGTGATGTCCAGACTAAAGGGCGTCGAACCCACCACGTCATAACCCACCGGCTGATTATTCACAAACACTTCCGCACGATAACGACAGGCCTGAAAATGCAGATACACATTCTGTGTGGCGGGGAATTTGTCCGGCAGTGTGAATTCCTTCAGCCACCAACTCACGCCCTGATAGTTCCCCTGCGTCTCATGGGGATTGGCCGCCTTTTCCCAAAAATATTGCTCCACGGTACCGGGCACCGATACGTTGATCGTTTCAGGTTTGTTCAGCAGCGTGGCCAGGTCCTGCGCGGGACCATGCGGCCAGCCATATGGACCGCTGGGCATGGTGCTGGGGGCGGTACTCGCCGGACTGGTCGTGGGAATGGTGGCAGCAACATAATTGTCGGGCAGGTGTGAATTTTTCAGAACTTCCGGATTGATGACCAGCGGTTCCAAGGCCCAGGGCGCCTGCGGATCAAGCAGCAATTTCCAGCCCTTACCGGACAAATCCATGCGCACCCGCGCGGTCGTTTCGGCCGGAGCTTTAACGGCAGATTGCGTGCTGGCCACAGGTGTGGGCGGTTGTTGGCAGGAACTTTGGGCCAGAATCAGGCCAACAAGCAGCAGGCCTTGTTGCCACCAAGGTATACCGACGTGGGGGTAATGCAACGTAAACTCCTGAACGGATCAGCAAGATAATGACAACCGGGGGAGTCAGGCCAATACTTTAGCCACCCCCATAGGATATAGACGCCGGAAACGGCATTTCATTTCACTGCCGGGCGAACTAATTCGATCAGCAATGCCTGCGGGGGGCAAAATAGCCGCATTTTCAGCCCCGCCACCCCGATACCGCGATTAATCACCATCCAGGTGCCGGCAAACTGGTGTACACCGGTCGTCTGGGTGTGATGCAGACTGTCATGCCGCCAGAGTGGTTGGCCGTTGGGCAGGCAAATCTGCCCGCCATGGGTATGGCCGGCCAGACATACATCCACTCCCGCCGCCTGGGCGGCGTGGACCAGATCGGGATAATGCATCAGCATAATCTTGAAGTCGCCGGGCTGCACGTGGGCCAGCGCGGCGGGGACATCGGTATCAATCCGCCGGTGCTGGTTCAGACCGATTACGGCCAACCGCTGGTGCCCACGGGGGAAAATTACTGCCTGATTGTGTAATAATTGGAACCCCTGTTCCTGCAAAGGGGCCACCAGATGCAGGGTGTCGTGATTGCCGAGGATGAAAAACTTGCCCAGTGGGGGATTGATCCCGGCGAGTAGTTTAACCACCGCCGCGACTGAGGTCTGCCAGCGCCAGGCGCGGTGGGTCAAATCCCCGGTGATGGCCAGCAGATCGGGCCGGGCATGCTGTAAAACTTTTTGCCAGCTCTGCCAATAGGCGCTCCAGCGCGACATGTGCAGATCGGTCAGATGGAGAATGCGCAGCCGGTCAAACGCGGCGGGCAGCCGGTCACAAGGCAACGTAAGATGCTCGATCGTGGGGGTCTGGAACATCAGCCACCCGTCCGCCGGTTAACGACGGCCCCGGCGTGAAG
>JBAXGE010000194.1:0-4316 GCA_037139555.1 Phycisphaerae bacterium | reverse complement strand
GTTAGCAATAAGCCCTGTGACACTACTGATATAGCAAGCTGCGTACCGGATTTATCCCCGCGCATAAAAAACCGCAAGTGCCTGTTATAAAAGCACTTGCGGTATTCACAATTTTGCAGTTACAGCTATTCTCGGGTGCCGAATTAGCCCCGCCTGCCGTACTGGCAGGAACGCAACCGACATTAGCGGTGACGAATGGTATACGTCCCAACGTTATCCAAACCAACCTCAAACACCTTCCCCTCCACGCCACCTACAACCACCCCGCCAAAGCTTCCCCAACCTCATGCCGCTGTCGGTTCCTGATACAAAAACCGCTGGAAACCCGCGAACAACGCCGCAATCTCCTCCGCTGGCCCCAGATCGGCCACCGCGTCCGGAATCGAATCGTGATACTTCAGCCGCAGCAAGGGTGACAATTTCCCCTGATCCAGTTCCGCCACCCCTTCCCGGACATAATGGTGCAGCACAAAATCCAAAAACGCCTGCTGCCGGTTGCTGAATTTCTGCACAATGCGCCCCCGCGCCTGTGTCGCCCGTGCATCCCGCGTCACCGTCGGCAGTGCATACGCCACATGCGCCAGCACATCAAACAGATCGCTCTGCTCCGCCTCGATCAGCTTCTGCATCTCCGCCAACTGCTCCGCGCCAAAACCTGCCTCCGCCAGCCCGTCCAACAACCGCCGTCGCGTATCGGGCGCACTCCACAACGTCCGTAGTTCCGTCTCATCCTTGAAAAACTCCGGCAGCTTGCCGAACAACAACTCCATAAATTGCGTCGCCGACATGGGCGTGCCGTCCGGATGCCAAAAACTCGTACACATCATGTGCTGGATCATGCGTTCCTTGCCATCGGCCAGTTTCACCCGCACCCGCTTGCGGCATACACAGGGCCGCTTGCCACACTTGGGGCACGGACACACACAGGGCCGCTTCCCGCACTCCGGGCATGGTTCCGACGGCGGTACGACACACACACACGGGCTAACCCCGCACACCGTACACAGCGCCTCCGGCTCCGGCGCCACCGGTTCGCCATCCCATTCCACATCGTTGAAATGGTGATGCGCCTTCACAAAGTCATAGATCGTGAAGTAATCCTTCCCATCATACAACCGCGTGCCGCGCCCGATGATCTGCTTGAACTCGATCATCGAATTGATCGGCCGCATCAGCACAATATTGCGGATATTCCGCGCATCCACCCCCGTCGAAAGTTTCTGCGACGTGGTCAGGATCGTGGGCATGGCCTTTTCATTGTCCTGAAAATCACGCAAATACTGCTCCCCCAGTTCCCCATCATCCGCCGTCACGCGCTGGCAATAATTGGGGTCCGCACTCCGCTTGCATTGATTGATCAAATCCCGCACCGCCAGCGCATGCGCCTGTGTGGCACAGAACACCAGCGTCTTTTCGCTTTGGTTGATCTGCCCCATAAAGATTTCGACCCGCTTTTTCTCCCGTTCCTTGATCTCGATAATTCGGTTGAAGTCCGCCTCCTCATACCGCTTGCCCGCCTCGATCTCCCCTTCCACCAGCGTATCATCCGCCGTGTAGACATACTCATCCAGCGTGGTCTGAATCTGCTTGACCCGAAACGGCGTCAGAAAGCCGTCGTTGATCCCGTCCTTCAGCGAATACACATACACCGGTTCGCCGAAATAGTTGTAGGTATCCACATTGTCTGTGCGCTTGGGCGTGGCCGTCAGCCCCAGTTGCACCGCCGGGGCAAAGTATTCCAGAATATCCCGCCAGGTGCTCTCATCGTTGGCGCCCCCGCGATGACACTCATCAATCACAATGAAATCAAAGAAGTCCGGCGGATACTCCCCAAAGTACGGCGACGGCTTGCCCTCCTTGGGCGGGCCACTCATAAAGGTCTGGAAAATGGTGAAAAACAAACTGCCATTCTTGGGCACCTTGCCCTTTTTCCTGATATCCCCCGGCTCGATCCGCACCAGCGCATCTTCGGGAAACGCCGAAAACGCGTTATAGGCCTGATTCGCCAGGATATTCCGGTCCGCCAGAAACAATATCCGCGGCCGTCGCGCCCCATACGCGCTGCCCGCCCCCAGCGCCGATAGATTCCACCGGCTGTGAAACAGCTTCCACGCAATCTGAAACGCGATGAACGTCTTGCCCGTACCCGTGGCCAACGTCAATAATATTCGCTTTCGCGACTCCGCCAACGCCCCCAACACCCGCTCCACCGCGACATCCTGATAATACCGGCTGGGATGCGAACCCCCCTTATCCTCAAACGGCACCGCCGCAAACGCATCCCGCCACGCATTCGCCTCCGCAAAGGTCCGCGCCCACAGTTCCTCCGGCGTGGGGTAACTGGCGATCTCCCCCTCCTTGCCCGTCTGCATATCTATGCCGTACAGCCCCTGTCCATTGCTGGCATAGGCAAACCGCACCGCCAGTTTGTGGGCATAATCCTTGGCCTGCCCCACCCCCTGCGTTAACGGCTGGTCCCACGCCTTCGCTTCGATCACCGCCAGCTTGGTATTGCGGTACATCAGCACATAATCCGCCGTGAGTCCCCGGCCCCGCCGCACCTGCCCATCCTGCCGCCCTTCAATCCGCCCCGGCGCGATGGCATATTCGCGCAGCACCCGGCTACCGTCCACCACGCCCCAGCCCGCCGCCCTCAGGGCGGGGTCGATCAATTCGGCTCTGGTCTCGGCTTCGTTCATGCGTTTGTGTCTCACGTATTAGACGCTAACCGGTTTGTGTCTCATATTATGCGATTTTTGAGACACAAACAAACCCTACACCCACCGATCCATACGTATTACCCGCCTAGGGGCAACCGGCGGTTGCCCTCCCCCCGCGTAACATGGTCATCCCTGATAATACTGTCCGGCAATCTTTTCTTGAGTTTTTAACACAATCCTAACTTGCGCTCTGGGGCCGCAGCGCGCATAGTGTGCACATGGCACGAACCCCACAGCCCAAGCCCCAAGAGGCCGAGCTACACGCCCTCAGCATCGTACGCGATGCCTTGCCCCTGATTCGTCGTTACGATCTGGCCACGCACCCGGTCCACGGCAACGTGCAACTGCACCTGACCGATACACTCGCCGTCCTTTTGGCCGCTTTTTTTCATCCCACCGTCCGTTCCCTGCGCTTGTTGGAATGCCTCTCCCAGATGCCCTGGGCCCAGACCCAACTCACCGTGGATCGGGTCTGCCGTTCCACCCTCTCGGACGCCTTTGCCCGCTTTGACCCGGAACAACTTCAACCCCTGATCAAAGGCTTGATGGACCAGATTCCCAACCTGCCGCGCCGGGATGGGCCTTTGGCCAGCCTCTGTCAGCAGATTATGGCCGTGGATGGTTCCTACTTCACCCTCACCGGGGAAGTGGCCTGGGCGTTAACCCGTACCAAACGCGATCAGAACAAGCATTCGCTATGTTGTTTGAACCTGCAACTGGAGATTGACTCCTTCACCCCCGCCGCCCTGACCGTGGGCGGGCCTGACGATGGCTCCGAAGCGGAGGCGGTCTTAAAACATCTGGCCCCCGGCGTGATCTACCTGATGGACCGCAACTACCATCACTGCCAACTGCTCCGCACGATTCTGGAGCACCAGAGCGACTTTGTGCTCCGCCTGCGCAGTCACGCGCTGTTTACCGGACTCCAAGACTTACCCCTGAACGCCGAAGCCGTGGCCGCCGGGGTCCAGAGCGATCGGATCGGAATCTTACCGGTCAACCGCAACAGCCGCACCGGTCCCCCACCCCACGTACCCTTGCGCGAGTTGTTCATCACCGACCCACAGACCGGTAAAACCATCCGGCTACTCACCAGTCTGATGGACCTGCCCGCCCATCTGGTGGGCCATCTGTACCGGCAACGCTGGCAGGTGGAACTGTTCTTCCGCTGGTTGAAGGTCTGGGGGGGAATGCAACATCTGCTGAGTAATGACAAGCGGGGGGTTACCCTGCAATTCTACGTGGCGGTGATCGCCTGCCTGCTGATGCACATCCGCACCGGGCGGAAGGTTAACAAGTATATGATTATGCTGATGGGCCAAGTGGCCACCGGGGCGGTCAGCTTCGACCAGATTACCCCGATTCTGGAGCGGATCGAACGGGAAAAAGCCCTGGCGCGGGCGCGTCTGGCCCGCAAGAAGGCCGCTAAAAATCAACTCTGAGCCGCTCCGGGCCGCGTAGCAACACGTACGGTCCGCCTTGTCTGCTGCGCCCAACTAATCCACCTTCCACCACTCCGAAGATACTTTGCCCACCTGCGCTCCTGTCCAACCATCCCAAATCCCGCCCGAGTCGGAAATGCCGGACAGTATTATC
>JBAXGE010000193.1:0-4321 GCA_037139555.1 Phycisphaerae bacterium | reverse complement strand
TCTAAAAGCTTTAAAAGCCTTTTAATAAAAGCATGGGTGGAGGTTATCCACAGGCCATTACAAGCCGGAAACGCCGAAAGTTACCCACAACAACAATAGGGGACCGTAAATAAAAGGGGCCAGGCTCATTTTTTTCCGTAAATAAACAAATTAAAGGTGGTAATAGGGGACAGACCACGTTTGTTTTCTGATACAACAAAGGGTCAGACCCTTAGTGGCATTAGCTCAGAATTCCAAGATCACTCCCTCTGCAAAGAATTTAAAAAGTGCGTGAAGATGCGTGAAGGGGAATTGAAATTGACTTGGCCGACAAATGTGCATACACTTGCCCAATGGAAATCGAATTCGATCCCAAGAAGGCCAAAACGAACCCGATCAACCATGAGGGGGTAACCTTTGAGGAGGCGAAGCCGGTTCTGTTCGACCCCTATTTGCTGACGCGGGAAGACACGGATGCCGAGGGTGAGCAACGGTTTGTTTCTCTGGGGATGGGCGGCAAAGGACGGATTTTGGTGGCGGTGTGGACCCTGCGTGGTGAGCGTATCCGCATCATTTCGGCCTGGAAGGCCAATCAACCACAACGGAGGCGCTATGAGCAACAATTCTGACTCGTTGTTTGATCGCTATGGCAACATGGATTTCGGCGATGCCAAGCCCGTATCTGCCGTGCCCGCACTTGCCAAATTACAAGCTGAGCATGGCGGGAAGTCACGCGTTACGATGCGATTGGATAACGAAGTACTTGCCATTTTCAAGGCGCGTGCAGAAATGACTGGCGGCAACTATCAAACGCTGATTAATCAGGCGTTGCGGGATGCTGCGCAAGGCGTAACGCTGGCCGAAGTGGTAAGACAGACTATTCGGCAGGAATTGCGGCCATAAGGGGTCAGACCCCTTGGCTTGGGTTTGCTGGTTGCGGCAACAGTGGTTATACTGGCATAACCATGAGAATCGTTATAGACACCTCGGTATTGGTTTCCGCTGCGCGTTCCCGACAAGGCGCCAGCTTTGCCTTGGTCAGCAGTCTGCCAAACCTGCGCTTTGAATTCGCACTGTCGGTAGCGCTATATACCGAATGGCAGGCAGTACTAACCCGGCCAGAGCACCTGCCGCCTGGACTCCGGGTTGAGGATGTCTTGGCTTACCTGCGCTACCTGTCATCCATCGCCCATCTGCAGGATGTGTATTACCTGTGGCGCCCATTTTTGCGCGATCCGGATGACGACATGGTGCTGGAATGTGCCGTGGCTTCAAGTAGCCAGTATCTGGTTACCCATAATATTCGCGATTTTCAGCGCATCGACGAACTGGGGATTGCTCCCATTACGCCAGCAGCTTTTCTAGACTTGTTGAGGAGTTCATCATGACCGCCCTGACCGTACGCTTGCCGAATTCGGTGCATGCCAAGATTCGCGAACTGGCTGCGCGTGACGATATTTCGGTGAACCAGTTCATCGCCAGTGCCGCTGCGGAAAAGCTGGCATCGATGCTAACCCTGGACTATTTGCGCCAGGAGGCAACCCAAGGCCGGCGTCAGGATTTCGAGCGGTATCTAAAGACCGTACCGGATGTGCCGGACGAGGCCGACAAGATTTGATTTGGGTGCGGCTCTTCTTGCTTGGCGATATTATCATTATAGAACAGTCATTTAGCCGCATTCAGAAATCGCTGGCACAGGTTTTTTGGCGAGATATAAGGGAATTGATGGCATAGGGTACCGCGAAGGGGTAGCCATTTGCCAATCGAGTCTCCCTTTGAATTTGAGCAAATTTTCGCTGGACATTTGCAAAGCGTTGAGCTACCGTCCGTTTGGGTAACCTTAATCGAGGGAGCGCAGATGGACAAGCCGGTAACATTCTGTGGCAGGCCGTTCAGCAGCGACGAGCTGCAACTGATTGGTGAGGTGGTCAAGCGGTACGCCGGATTGAGCCGAATGGAGATGGCGCACACGGTGTGCGAATTGCTGCAATGGCAGCGTAATTCGGGTGGGCTGAAGGCGCGAGAATGCCGCGAGTTTCTTGAACTGCTCGACAGCCAGGGGAAGATACGGCTGCCGCCCAAACGCCCCACCAAGCCGGTTGGAAGCCGCACAAGGGTGCCGGTCAGCGCCGAAGGAGAACCTGCGGCTCCGCTGCAGGGCAAGGTCGGCACCTTTGAGCCCATCGAGCTGGAACCGGTACAAAGTGAGCGGCAACGGTTGTTGTTTCGCGAACTGGTCGGCCGGTACCACTACCTGGGTTACGCGGTACCGTTTGGAGCCCATCAGCGCTACTTCTTCCGCTCCGGAGCGCAGGTGCTGGGGTGTATGCAGTTCTCCAGTCCGGCGTGGCGCATGGCCGTACGCGAGCAATGGATCGGCTGGGACGAGCCGGCCCGGCGGAGCAATTTGCAGCGTGTGGTTAGCCAGAGTCGGTTCCTGATCCTTCCCTGGGTTCGCATCGACAACCTGGCCAGCGTCGTGCTGTCGCGAGCCCTGCACCGGCTCGGCCGGGACGGGGAGGCGCGCTACAAGGTCGAACCGTTGCTGGTCGAGACGCTGGTTGATGAAAGTCGCTACAGCGGGCACTGCTACAAAGCGGCCAACTGGATCAGGCTGGGGCAGACGACCGGGCGCGGGCGCATGGACAAAGATCACCAGCGCGAGGGAGCCTCACCCAAGGCGGTATGGATTTACCCCCTCGTCACCGAGGCCGCAGAGCGGCTGCGGAGGCTGGCATGAGTGCGGCACTGGCGAGCTTGCCAGAGGAGGATGAATTTGCGATGGCAGAAGACAAATTTGCACATCTGGTCGGGTTTCTGCGCAGCCTGGACAGTCGCGAACTCGACCACGCGGAGCTGGAAGAGATGCTGACCGAACAAGGTCGGGAGTTGATGCGAGAGCTGTTTCAAGCCCATGTGAATAGCCGTGGGCCGGGATCCGCCGCAGGGCCGGTGTGTGGAGCGGACAAGGTAGAGCGCAACGTGCGGCATCTGCACGAGCGGGGGTTGTCCACCGTGTTTGGCGAAGTCCGTGTTAAGCGGAGGGGCTACGGAGCCACAGGCGTCGAAAGCCTGCATCCCCTGGATGCGGAACTCAACCTGCCGCCGGAGAAATATTCGCTGGGCGTGCGCCGTCTGGTGGCCGTTCATGCTGCCAAAGAATCCTTTGATGACACCGTAGAGGCCGTGGCACAGCAAACGGGCGAGACCGTGGGCAAGCGCCAGATCGAAGAACTGGCGCAACGTTCGGCGGTGGATTTCGACACATTCTATGAGCAGCGCCGCCCAAAATCTGGCGAATTAAGCCGTTCAATCCTGGCGATCAGCGCTGATGGCAAGGGTATCGTGATGCGGCCGGACGATCTGCGTGAGGCTACCCGCAAAGCCGCGCAGAATGAAACACACAAGCTCACCAAACACCTGAGCAAAGGCGAGAAGAAAAACCGCAAACGCATGGCTACGGTGGCGGCGGTATACACCGTGGCGCCCTACGTGCGCACCCCCGAACAGATCACACGCAGTCTGGCGCCTTTACACGAGGCCGCCCCAGAACGCCCCAAAGTGGAGAACAAGCGCGTCTGGGCCAGCCTGGAGAAAACACCCGAGGAGGTTCTTGAGGAGGCCTTCCAAGAGGGTTTGCACCGCGATCCCGAACGACAGAAGGTATGGGTGGGACTCGTTGATGGCAACGCGACGCAACTAAAGCTACTTGAGAAACTAAGCACGAAGCACGCGGTGGACATGACGATCATAATGGACGTAATACACGTCTCGGAATACCTGTGGAAGGCCTCGGTGGCGTTTAACGAGGAGGCGAGCCTGGAGCGCGAAAAGTGGGTCAGCGAGCGGCTACAAAAAGTGTTGCGCGGCAACGCCGCGCACGTCGCTGCCGGCATGCGCCGCAGCGCCACGCTACGCGAGCTATCCGCCAAGCAAAGGGAATCGGTGGATACCGCCGCCCGCTACTTGCTCAACCACCAGCAATACATGCGCTACGACCGCTACCTGGCGGCGGGACTGCCCATTGCCACCGGGGTGATCGAGGGTGCCTGCCGACATCTGGTGGTCGATCGCATGGATGGCGTCGCGCGCTGGAGTCTGAAAGGCGCCGAGGCCGTTCTACGCCTGCGGGCACTACGCTCCAGCGGTGACTTTGAGCAATACTGGAACTACCCTGTGGCGAAGGAGTACCAGCGTAACCACGCCGCCCACTATATAAATGCAAATGTCGTTCCTGTGCAAGGCAGATCACGCCCTAACCTTCGGCTCGTATAAGAGTCACAATGCATTCATTTTATGACGTTCTAAAAGAGCCGCACCCGAATCCTTTCTCAGAAACGAA
>JBAXGE010000192.1:0-4399 GCA_037139555.1 Phycisphaerae bacterium | reverse complement strand
CCCTCCCACCCACAAACCCTACTTACGGACCGCAACCTCCATAACCCGACGGTTTGTTCTAACGGCTTGTCGGACGCTTTAACCACCGCTATAATTCCCGCCTTCGCCCGCTGGCGTTCGGCCTGATCCGCCCTGCAGAATTCGTGGGGCAAATTTGTCGTTTGCACCATTTATGCTTGGTGCGGAGAGATATGACATGAAAATTGGCTGCTTCGCGTTGATCGAACCGTTCAGTGTGTTGCGCCGACAGTTCGACGCCATACGCGAAATGGGGTTTCAATATGCCGACGTAACGGACAACCACGACGGTGCCTCGCTGGGCGCGGAGTTCGGCTTCGCGGCCACCGCCTCGCTCGATGCGCACCCGACGACCCTTAAGCAAGCCGCCGGCGACATCACCCTCACCGCCGTCTGCGCCCATGCCAACCTGCTCGACCCCACAGCACCCGACACCTATGGCACCGCCCAGATCATCAAGGCCATCAAACTCGCGCATTTTCTGGGCATCACGCAGGTGATCACAACCGAAGGCGATCCCAAAACCACCTTCGGGCACGGCCTGAATGCCGAACAACGCCGGCTGGTGATCCGCGAGAAGCTCCAAACCCCGATCCAATGGGCCAAGTCGCTCGGCATCGAGCTCTTGCTGGAACCGCACGGGATCGTAACCGACAACGTTGATGAACTGGCCAAGTTGCTGGATGAACTCGGCGAACCGCAGACCGTCGGCGTGAATCTGGACACGGGCAACAGTTGGTTGGGCGGGGCCGATCCGCTGGAGTATGTACACCGCTTCGGCCCGCGGATTCGCCATGTACACTGGAAAGATATGCCCCGCGAGTGGGTGGCCCGCCGGGGTAAAATGTACGGCTGCGGGATGGCCACCATCCCGCTGGGCGATGGCGTGGTGGGAATTGAATCCATCGTGCGTGCCCTGCGTCAAATTGGATTTACCGGCCCCACCACCCTGGAGGTGGCGGGTGCCGATGCCGTTAAACAATCAGCAGAACGACTTAGGGAGTGGATGCAATGACCACGGATGCCCCCCGGATTAAAGCTGGACCCGTAACAACCGCCGCCGTCATTGGCTGCGGCAAACGCAGCACCACGAAAGAGGGTTGGGCGATCGGCCATTCCCATGGCTGGGGTTTGCAACAAGCCATTCCCGGTCTCCAGCTCTACGCCGTGGACCCGAACCCGGAAAACCTCGCCGCGTTCGGCGAACGCTTCGGCCTGCCCCCCGAACGGTTGTTCGCCTCGACCACGGCGCTCTATGCGGCGCTGACGCCCGACCTCGTGAGTATCTGCACCTGGCCCGCGCTGCATTGCCCGCAGGTGCTGGAGGCCGCCCGCGCGGGTGTCCGCGGTATCGTGTGCGAAAAGCCCATGGCCCTCGACGGCAACGAGATCCAAGAGATGCTCGCGGCCTGCGCCAAAGCCGGCTCGCTTCTGGCCGTGGCCCACCAGCGCGCCTATGACGGCGAGTTCATCACCGCCAAAGAATTGCTCGACGCCGGCGTACTCGGACGCGAGTTGGTGCTCGAAGCCCGCGTCGGTGACAACTGGGATATGCTTTCCTGGAGCGTGCATTGGATGGATATGGCGTCCTGGCTGTTTTCCGCCGACGCCACCAGCGTCCTCGCGGGCGTCGCCCATACCGGCCAGCGGCGCTATCAACACGCCGTGGAGGATGCCTCTGTGGTCTTCGCCGAATTTCCCGACCAGCGCCAGGCGCTCTTCGTGACCGGACCGGCCCTCGTCGGCGGCACGATGTTTGCCGTGCGCGGCACCGAGGGCATGATGCATGTCCAGGGCGACGGCGTCCACCTCTGGACCAAAGCGGGCTACCGCGAAATACCCAAGGCCAAGGTGGAGTTGCCCGGATTCGCCGGCTTGGTTCGTGACCTGGCCGACGCGTTGGCGACCGGGAACCCCAGCGCCGGACGCTGCGATGCCCACCGCACGTCAAAGGCGACCCTGCTGGCGTTTGCCGCACAAGAGTCTGCCCGGACGATGACGCGCATCACGCTTCCCACCCACATTGCCTATCCCCCTATGGAGATCGCGGAACGCGGCACCCAAACCGCCGGACTCGGCCGGGTCGTCGTCGTCGCCGATCCGCACCACATCGACCCCCAAACCCGTCGCGCTGGCCATGATGGTCTGATTGAAGCAATCCACGCACTGCATCCGTCCGCACTGCACGTGGTCATGGCCAATGAACGCGAATTAACCGCCGCCGATCTGGCCGATGCCGACCTGGTGGTGATCTATCACACCCAAACAACCTCCTCCCCCGCCACCCGCGAAGCACTGAGCGCTTGGGTCCACGCCGGCAAACCTCTGGCCGTGGTGCACTGCGGTATCGGCGCCTATCCCGACTGGCCGGAATTCCGCGCATGGATCGGCCACTACTGGGTCTGGGGCAACGAACCCACGCCCCAAAAATCGGGCCATCCCCACGAGCCCTGTACGATCGAAGTGGTGAATCCCCAATGGCCGGTACCATGGACTTCCGCCTGGCTCCCGCAGGACGAGGTCTACATCCATCTCGGCCAGGCTTCGGAAGTCCGGATGCTGGCCGTGGCCAAACTGGGCGCTGCGGCACATCCGGTCGCCTGGCAATCGGTCCAACACCCGAACGTCGCCGTCTGGGCGCCGGGACACCGTGCCGACATGTGGCGGCTACCCGCCCTGCGCACTGGACTCGCGGCAACGATTGCACTGGTCAGTCGCGCAGTGTAACCGCCACCCACCTGCCGTGCGAATCATCTTCCAGTCGCCAACGCGGTGAAGCAGAAAGACCGCCAGCCAGAGAATCCCGGCTGGCATGAACAGCATGGCGAGAACCACCAACGCGACGAATGGGAACCCGCCCGCACTTTCGGCGTCACCGGTTACGACAATGCCGACAATGCTGATCCAGAGCAGCGCGGTCGTGCCGGCATAATATGCGGCGATGATGCCGAGGGGGCGAAATTTCATTCCTGCCTTCTGGTAGTCCAATATGGGCGGTTGGTGCAACATCATGGAGAGTTTACACAAGATGTACGAAAAGTGCCCTTCCTTCCCCTTCACCAAACCCGCATAAAAATTAGCCAAAATACCTCCGTCACTTGTAATCGGTGCCGTACCCCGCATCGGCTTCCGCGCCGGGATGGTTCGTCTGAGCAGTGCACGGTCATCCCGGTCGCAGGACCATCGTCTCCATCACGCTGCGAAACCCCGATAGGGAATGCGCGATCTTGTCGCTTCCCAGCGGGCCGAACTGCGTTTCGTACCGCGAGAGGGCGCGGAGCGACAACTCAAGGTAATCGCGCTCGCCTGTCGCGGTCAGCCGTGCAGCAGAGACTCTCGCGTCGCCAGCCTGGGCGTGCGTTGGGCTCACCACGCGATAGAAGTCCACGCCGCCTCGGGTGCCATCGGCCCTCTGCATCGCCTGCGCGACACGGTCAATGGCCAGTCCCACGGCGCGATGCTCGACATGATTCGTGAAGCCGTGCGCCGACTCGAAGGTAACAAGAATGCCCGGAGCGAGAGACCCAATCAGCCGACACAGGGACGAGGCGAACGCCGGCTGCTCGCGATCCCAGTCGCGCAGAACTTGCTCGGGGGTGCGACTCCACTCGCCCTTTGCTTCCCACCGAGCCATGGCTTGCTCTTCGGATTCGGCAACCGCCAGGCCCTCGGGGTGGGCGGTGGAGGTTCCGTTGGTGAGGCCAAGGACCTGGACCGAAGCACCAAGGACTTCACAGGCCCGACTCAGTTCCGTCTCGCGCAGCGCGCTCAATGTTCTTGTCAGGTTGGCTGGGCCGAGGTTCCAGCCGCTCTGGCCGGAAGTCACGCACACCACCTTTACGGCCGTATGGTCGGCGGCAAAGGCCAGAAGCGGGCCGACCAGTGACTCGTCATCCGGGTGTGCGCCCAGAAACGTCATGGGTCTGCCGTCGAGGATTGCGCCGACGATGTCTGCGTCCGTCACAATGTTGCCTTCATATGCAATGCGTTACTGCCGTGAAAATAGCCAGACCGGCCGGTGACACCCAAGCAAATTCAAGGAATCTGCCGTGCGTGCTTCCGACACATGGCCGGAGCAACAATATGGGGTGCCCAAGGAGGTGCCAGGTTCAGACTGCATCTGCGGCCTCGAAGAGACGACAGTGATTCGACCTACCCCTGACCGATCCACCACCAGTATAGCTCCTCTTTCATGCTAGAGCGGTTCTCATAAGTAATCCCGCATAATGTTCGTAATTACGACTTGCGCAAAATGGCTACCTATGGCATGGTGGGGCCATGCG
This sequence comes from Phycisphaerae bacterium, assembly GCA_037139555.1. Lineage (GTDB taxonomy): Bacteria > Planctomycetota > Phycisphaerae > WQYP01 > WQYP01 > JBAXGE01. The sequence continues at coordinate 98 of JBAXGE010000192.1, read as the reverse complement.
CCGGATCGTGCCCAATTTCGAGAACTGCTCTAAGAGGCAAGAAGTAAGAGGTGGGGGACGGGGGGAGGCGAATCGGCACAACTGGCGCAATGAAAAGG
>JBAXGE010000191.1:0-4471 GCA_037139555.1 Phycisphaerae bacterium | reverse complement strand
CCATGTTGTTCAGCAGCCGGTACCGGGCCAGCAATTCCGCCGGTTCATTTTCCAATATCGCCGCGTCGTCAATTTCGCGCACCTGAAAGCCATAGAGATCAAGCTGCTGGGTGCGCAGCGTGCTGGTGGCCAATAATTCTTCCCGCCGGCGGACCAGTTCGGCGTGCGTGCTGAAGGCCCCGCGATACGCTTCGCGTAATTCCCCGCACCCGCCAAAATCGTCGAGGATCAATAATTGGTTCGCGGGTTTGAGCAGATATTGCAGGTCGTGCTGGCCGTGCACATCCACCAACAGTTCCCCCACCGCCTTGAGCATCCCGGCACTGATCGGCTGGCCGTTGATGGCCGTGCTGCTGCGCCCGGATTCGTAAAAACGGCGCGTGATCATAACCTCGGGATCGGCTTCCAGCGGGACATCGGTTAATTGTGCTAACTCTTTACGCAGGGCGGTATTACGGATATGGAACACCCCCGAGACCCGGCCCTCGCTGGCGCCCTGGCGCAGCATGTCCTGCGCCGTACGGAGGCCCAGCAGAATCTCCAGCGCGCCAATCAAAAGTGATTTACCCGCGCCGGTCTGGCCGGTGAAGCAATTCAGCCCCGCCACCAGTTCAATACGGGCGTCGGCAATGACCGCCAAATTGGAGATGTGCAATTCCAGCAGCATAGGGTCCTTATCTTAACCTAAGGGCACAACTTATAGGAATTCACTTTTTGCATTATAATCGGACCCCGGTGCTTTTTTTAGGAGTCCGACTGTGAGTCAATTGATTACCGGCGAAGAGTGGCGGTTGTGCGAAGGCGGAGCCCCCTACCAGCCCGACACCTACAGTTCCAGCGTCCAAACCGCCCAGGCCAACATCGTCAAATATCGCCAGCGCGAGGTGACCATCCGGCTGACCCAAGCCGGTAAACCCCTGGCCCACCAGACCTTTGCCATTGAACAGGTCCGCAACGCCTTCCCCTTCGGGGAACAGACCTGGGGCATGGAACGGGCCATTTCCGACACCGGCCCGTTCAGCGAACGCGTCGGCTATATGCAAAAACGCCACGAAGAGCTGTTCAACGCCGCCAACTGCCTGTGTTATTGGACGGAAAACACCCATTGCGACGGGTCCAAGACCGAAGACCTGCTGGGCATGCCCCGGCTGGACGGGTTTTACCATACCGTGAATTGGGCCGCCGCGGCCGGGCTGTATGTCAAGGGCCACCCGCTGTTCTGGTCGGTGACCAAGGCGCTGCCCAAGTGGCTGATGCGTTATGACCTGGAAACCCAGTGGAAGTTCATCGAAGTGCGGGTCCGCCAGCTCATCGCGGGCACGCGCGGCAAGGTGAACTGCTGGGATATCTGCAACGAGGCCATCTGGGAACCCGTGATGGCCAACGCGGCCAAACGCCACTGGCCGCACATGGAAGACCTGAACCTGTGGGCGGACGATATCGCCCGGCTGCTGCGCATCGCCCGCAGCGAAGACCCCGATGCCTGTTATGTCGTCAATGACTACGGCACCGAGGAAGATATGACCGAAAATACCTATTGCAAACTGCCCGATGGGACGTTTGTATCCGCCGGCATGCAGCGGAAACGGATGCTGGAACTCTTTGCCAAACTCGGCGAACGTAATGCCCTCCCCGATGGGCTGGGCATCCAGAGCCATAGCGCCTGGCAACCCCATGACCGGCAGATGGCCATGTATGACCAATATGCCAGCGCGGGCGTACCGCTGCAGGTGACGGAATTCTGGGCCCACAGTGATCATCTGGCCAAAAAAGGGATGCCCGAGGACGAAATCAAGCACTGGGTGACCAGTTATGTGCGTGATACGCTGATTTGTGCCTATGGCCACCCGGCGGTGGGGGCATTTTTCTGCTGGGGTATCAAGGCGGTTAACTTCACCGATACCACCGCGCACCGCGCTACGTATGTCTACGACCTGCTGAATGACCTGCTGAACAAACAGTGGAAGACGCGCACCACCGTCACCACCGATGCCGAGGGTGTGGCCCGGTTCCGGGGCTTCTTCGGGACGTATGGCGTGCGCCGGACCCAGCAACCCATTCAGGGCCGCCGCTTTGAAGTGCAGCCGGGCACCGACGGCGTGACACTGGTGAATTTCTAACGGTAGCGGTGAATAAGCAAGTTTGCGTCCCGGCCTGTCGGCAGCCCCGGCAGGCCGGTTTTATTTGGGGGACGGACGCGGATGAGGCCCCACCGCTCTGGGCAAATCCCACATCCCGTGAAAGTTTTTCTCACCAAGCGCCGATGTATATGTCTAGCGGTATGATTTACGCCAGCGGAGGCTATTTGGTGCATTTTGCCCAGCGTCTACATCCCCATGATGAAGGTTTACCCCTGCGGACCGTACGGGCCCGGCGGGGGCATCGGCGTGTGGCTTTTGGGATGATGCTGGTGGCGCTGCTGACGGCGGTGCCGGGGTGGATCTTTTTTGGTGCCAGTCTGCGCGATGCCATTCTGGTCCGCTCGGAAGATGTCACCGTGACCATGATTGCCTGGGCGGTGCTGGCGATTTCCGGCATCACCTTTGTGCTGGGGGTCTGGTACCTGCTGCTGGCCCATGTGAAACGCATCGCCCGGATGGTGGACAGCGAAACCCCCGAAACCGATCAGGACAACCCCGCCGACGCCGCCAATCGCACCTGCCCCAACTGCGGCTGGCCCCACGACGCCCCCGACCGCTTCTGCCGCCACTGCGGCAAGGCGTTGCTGAAATTGGAAGTGTGAAGGGGAACGCGACGCCGCCGGGGGAGGAGGCGAAAGCCATCCCCGTGCCCCGGCAATGCCAGATTAACCTTATTGTTTAGGTACCGACACTTCTTCTTTTTTAACGCGCGACCAACCTTTATCGGTTAACACGTGATCGGTGCGGAGGAACACACCAGAATTGCGATACTTGACGGGTCGAAGATCATCTACCTGGGCATGAATCTTATCGTCGGCCTGCCGTGACAATTTTACATTGACTACGGTGGTGTCAATCGTACGAATGACCGATGAACTGTTCCAATCACTTAATTCTACTCCCACAGGTGGCGCGCCAACATGATGCCACTTGTAGATTTGAATATAGCCACTGTTCAACGCGGCCAGATAGATACTCCCGCGCTCAACGAATATATCCGCGACCTCAAAGCCCGTGGCCACGAATCCTCTTCCTCCGTCGGGCGTTTCCCTGTAACCCGACGCTGGCGGTGCCAATTCATCTGAAATCGTTAGCAACCCCACGGTGAGTGGCGGTTTATTTGGGATGCGCAACTCCACACGCACCCCAAAGTATCCCAATAAGCTCTCGTTTGGATGGTCACGGTGGTGGCGCATACTATCCGCCATCGCGGGGCATGGCAGAGTCGGTTCCCGTACAACCACCAAGCGTTGGTCATGCTCAAGGACTTTTTCATACACGATCCGTTCTTTCTCCGCCGGCGCGGTAGTCGCAACCGTCGGCTGTGTGCTGGGGCTAGGGTTGGGGCTGGCCAGACAGCAGAGAACCAATACCAGCGTAAGCGACAATATCGTCAGCATGTTTCGCCGCATCGGTACTTACTCCTGTTTCGACGCAAATTAAACCCACACCACGGATTCCAATCTACCCCACCCGTCACCCGGCATCAAGAGATATATTGTAATTATCGTCCACTCACAGCCAGCGCATCAGCGCGATTTTATAGATCCAGCCCCCCAGCATCGCCGCTACCAGGCCACCCAGCCACCAGGGCCATTTGAAATAGAGCCACAGCCCGCTGGGGCCGTACCAGCGGCCCATGAGCACACCCGCCGCCCCCAGCACGACCCCGGCCAGATTGATCAGGCCGAAGACAAAGCCGAACGGTTGGGTATACAGCGACTGGCCCCAGTGCCCGTGGGCAAAGAGGGTCACCGAAGTGGTGCAGCCGCAGGTCATGCAGGGATAGCCAGTATGTTCCAAAAAGCCGCAGGGTGGCTGGCCGAGTTGCACGTGGGTATTCACGCCATGGGGATCGGCATTCAGCCACAGGCCGATGCCCAGAATCACCCCGCAGGTCAGCAATAGCAAGCCGCACCAAATCCGCGTCAACCCCGAGGCCGGGCGGAGCGTGACCGCCGGTGCGGGCGCGGGAGTGGGCTGGGGGGCGTAATTGAGGTCCACCATGGGTTACACTTTCCGCGGGGCGCGTTCCGACGCCGACAGATAGCACGAAGGATCAAAGCCCAGCCAGTCGCCGGTGGCGGCTTCGGCGCGGGTGCGCAGATTGCCGTTACAGATATCCAAAAACCGGCACTTCTGACAGGCTTCGGGCAGATGCGCCACCCGGTCGCGCAGGATTTTCAGCCGGGGGTCGGTGGCCCGGCCCCAAACTTCGCTGAAGGGGGTCTGTTTCACATTGCCGCAGGTGTAATGCCAGGAGAACTGGTCGTAGTGCACATTGCCCAGCGGGTCCACGCTGCTGATAAAGTTGCCGGACTGGTTGCCGC
>JBAXGE010000190.1:0-4486 GCA_037139555.1 Phycisphaerae bacterium | reverse complement strand
GTGGTCTATCCCGCCAAAGTGCTGCGCGTACCGGCCCAGCCGGTGACGGACTTTGGCCCGGGTCTGGAAGCCGTGGTGGGGCGCATGAAGCAACTCATGGAACAACATGAAGGCGTGGGTCTGGCCGCACCACAGGTGGGACTGAGCCTGCGGCTGTTTGTCTGGTCCCCCACCGGCGAGGCCAACAATGCCATCGCCGTGATTAATCCCGAGCTAACGGCCCATGCCGGTACGCAGTTGGCCTCGGAAGGCTGTTTGAGCCTGCCGGAGATTCGCGCCCGGATTACCCGAGCAATGACGGTGCATGTGCAGGCCAAAAACGAGCATAACCAAAGCTATGATATGGACTTAACAGAGTTTTCGGCCCGGATCGTCCAGCATGAAAACGACCATTTAGAAGGCGTTTTAATTTTGGACCGTATGGGACCAGCGGCGAAAATTGCCAATCGCGGTAAAATAAGAGCCTTGGAAGAGGCGGCTGGCTAGCCGATACTAGCGGTACCGAGACCGATTCTTAGCTTAAAATTAACCCTCGTGGCATAATTTTAGCGCCGCCAACGACGCGGCATGTGGGTCGAAAAGGATAGATGGCATGGCACTTACTGCCGAGACGCGCCGCACAACTTGAGGATGCAAGTATATGGGTCAGCCCAAGGAACATAAGCCTTTCGATCTGGCCTTGCCGACCAGCGGGCCGGTGAGTCAGGCCGTGGCTAATGCCATTGAATCCCCCATTGAAAAAATCTTGGGTCTGACCACCCTTAACCGCATCTATGACCGGGTGATGCTGGACAAGTCCACCGATACCTTCTGGGCCAAGGCCCTGCGCGGGATCGGGGTAAAGACCCGCACCCAGCCGGGCGATATCGAAAAGATTCCCACCACCGGCCCCCTGCTGGTGATTGCCAATCATCCCTATGGCGGCATTGACGGCATGATTCTGGCCGCCCTGCTGTTGTCCATACGTCCGGATGTAAAAGTCATGGGCAATTTCCTGCTCAACCGCATTCCCGATGTGCAGCAGGACATCATCCCGGTGGACCCGTTCAATCGCAAAGACTCGGTACTGAAAAACCTGCGCGGCATCCGCCAGAGTATTGACTGGATCAAAGACGGGCATTGTCTGGTGGTCTTCCCGGCGGGGGAAGTATCGCATCTGGACTTGTCCCAACGCGCCGTGGTGGATGCCTCGTGGAATACCACGCTGGCGCGGATTGTGCGGCGGACGGAAACGGCGGTACAGCCGGTATTTTTCCATGGCACCAATTCGATGATTTTTCAGATTGCCGGGATGATTCACCCGATGTTACGTACGGCCATGCTGCCGCGCGAAATGCTGCGGAAACAAACCCAGACGATTGATCTGTCCATCGGGACACCGATTCCTTTCAAGCGCTTGGATGAAATCAAGGATGACCGCGGGCTGGTGGATTATCTGCGGCTGCGGACGTATGTGCTGTGTGGCCGGCATCATGCCGGAGCCAAGCAGGTCAAGCACGCAGCCAAGCGTATGCCCACGCTGGAACCGGTTATCCCGCCGGTGGATCAGTCTTTGCTGGTGGCGGAAATCAAGGCGCTACCACCGGAGTCGCTGATCACCCAGGGGCATGATATCACCGTGTATGCCGCAGCGGCAGACCAGATACCTAATGTACTGCGGGAAATTGGGCGGCTGCGCGAAGTGACCTTCCGGGGCGTGTTTGAAGGCACCGGCAAGAGCATTGATTTGGACGAGTTTGACCAGACGTATATCCATCTGATCGCTTGGCAGAATACCAAGCAGGAAATCATTGGCGCCTATCGCATGGGCCGCGCGGACGAGATTATCGCCCGGCAAGGCGTGACCGGGCTGTATACCAACGCGACGTTCGCCTATGAGGCGGCCCTGCTGGAACAATGCGGGCCGGCCATTGAGCTGGGCCGGTCGTTTATCCGCAAGGAATATCAGAAGTCGTTCCCGCCGCTGATGCTGCTGTGGCGCGGCATCGGGCAATATATGGTGCGCCATCCCAAGTACAAGATTTTGTTTGGCCCGGTAAGTATCAACAATGAATATTGTTCCATCTCGCGGCAGTTGATCATGTCCTTCCTGACCGGTATGGTGCCCGCCTCGGACCTGTGGCATCTGATCCGGCCCAAAAATCCCCCGCGCGTACGACCCATGGACAGCACCTCGCTGAAGGCCTATTCGATGGTGGTGCGGGATATGGATGAGGTATCGGAACTGGTGGCGGAAATCGAAGCCGACCAAAAAGGCGTGCCGATTCTGCTCAAGCAATACATGAAACTCGGCGCGCGGATTCTGGGCTTCAACATTGACCCGGACTTTGGCGATGTGCTGGACGGACTGATGCTGGTAGACCTCCGCCGCACGGATCGGCGCATCGTCGAGAAATTCGTGGGCAAGGCGGAGACGGAGATCTTGCTGGGGAAAGCGGTCGCGAAGAAGTAGTCGTGGGCGGTTGCTGCGTGTGTATATCCCAAGGTATGCCATCGCTATAAAACCGGAGAACCGGCATTGCCGCACTAAAAAAGAAACGGGCTGCATCCTTAGTGGTATGCAGCCCGAAGGGATTTCGTTTATTTTCGGCTGTGTTTACAGTTCCGCAAATTCCAGAATTTCCACGCTCTTTTCCGGCAAGGGCGGGGGCAGGACGGCGGCGTATTCCGTCAGGCCGGCGGTGTCCATCTGTTGGCGGACACTGGCGATGTCGTAGCTGCCGGGCAGGGCTAGCAGGTCCCAGAAAACCTGCCCCAACGGGCGCGCTTCACCCAAGGGGGTCAGAGCCGGGACGAAGGACTGGATGAGGCCGTTGCAGTTTTCCCACGAGCCGGGCTTTTCGGCAAAGGTGGTCACGGGCAGCGAGACCGTGGCCTTTTCGTAGAGGGCATGTTTGCGGCTGCCGGTGGCGATGATGGTGCCGGCCAGCAGGGTCTTGGCGTGGTCGTCTTCCGCGCCAGGCAACATCATGCCGCTATAGAGCAACGCGGTGACCTTCTTGGCTTTGATATGAGCTGCCAGCGTGGGGATATCGCAGGTATTACCGCCGAAGTGGGCAATGATTTTCTCGGCCCCTTTACGGTTGGGGGCCTTTTCTGCCTTCAGGGTAAAGGTGGTCTGTCCGGTAGCGGGATTCTTGAACACCTGATCGGTGCCGTCCACTTTGGGCGGAGCCAGCACCAGCCAGGCTTGGGGATCAATACTGCGGGCATACTTGACCTGCAGGAAGATTTCTTCGGTGGCGTCAAAGGGCGAGATCACCACGGCCAGGGCGCCAGCGCCCTTTTCCTTGACGGCGGCGCGGAGCAGTTCATCGGTTTCCGCGTAGGCCCGGTCCCAACTGGTCTGGGTATTGGCGCCGTACTGGATGCGTTCGGGCGTGGTCAGGCGGTCTTCGGCGTGGACAAACTTAAAGCCATAGCGGGTTTCGTCGCTGATCCACCATTGGTTGACCTGCGCATTGCTGCGCGGCTTGAGGCGATAAATCCGCCCGGCGTTGTGGTGGATGAAAATGTTTTCGCCCAGACTGTTCAGCGGCGAGACACTCGGCGTGCTCTTGAGGAACCAGACCCGTTGGGTGAAGAGGAAATCTTTGTCCAGCAGCGCCCCCACGGGGCAGAGATCCACCACGTTGCCCGCGAGGGGATTATTCACCCCCCGGCCGGGGAATACATCAATTTCTTCCTTGCTGCCCCGGCCCATGACGGCCAGTTCGTTGGTGCCGGTGACTTCGCGCGTGAAACGCACGCAGCGGGTGCACAGAATGCAGCGGTCGGAATAGAGCAGGATGTTATTGCCGACATCCTTCTTGGGGTTCTTCTGTTTGTCTTCTTCAAAGCGCGACTGGGCCCGGCCATACTGGCGGGAATAATCCTGCAAATAACATTCGCCGGCCTGATCGCAGACCGGGCAATCCAGCGGGTGATTGACCAGCAGAAATTCCATCACGGCCTGCTGGTTGGCTTTGGCCTTGGGGCTGGAACTGTAGACCTTCATGCCATTAACGGCGGGCGTCTGGCAACTGGGCAGGAGCTTGGGAATACGCACCAGCTTGGTGGGGTCTTTGGCGTCGGGCTGTTCAACCTCAACCAGACAGATGCGGCAACTGGCCACCACCGACAGGCCGGGGTGATAGCAATAATGCGGAATCTCGACCCCGTTTTCCGTGCAGGCCTGCAGAATGGTCTTTTTGCCTTCCCAGGCAATTTGTTTACCGTCTATTTCCAGCGTTGGCATAATTCCAGCCTCTCGTTACACAGTTTCCGTAAGACGTAGCCTCGCGGTTTAAACCCGCGCTCCGGCCACAGTTAAATCCACCCCTTGGACCGCGTCGGACTTCACGGCATTCTTGAAATCCTGGGGGAATTTTTGCAGGATGGTCTTCACCACCCAATTGGTGCCATCGGCCAGACCGCAAATGGTGGTACCGGGCATACTGCCCTGCGCCAGAGCGACTTCCAGCAGCAGGTCCAGATCGCGCGTGCG
>JBAXGE010000189.1:0-4589 GCA_037139555.1 Phycisphaerae bacterium | reverse complement strand
TGCGTGACTAGAATAATGGCATTCAGTGCCTAACCCGCAGGAGGTCCCATGCTCCCGAATTTTGACTTCGTACTCCGCAGTCCCGCCTTTACCCAAGGCACCCGCATTCCCACCCGGCATACCTGCGATGGCGCCGACCTGTCTCCCGCGTTAACCTGGACCACACCGCCTGCCGGCACCGTCAGTCTGGCGCTGATTTGCGACGACCCCGATGCGCCCACGCCCGGCGCCTGGGTTCATTGGGTGATTTACGATCTGGCACCCACACTGCGGGGCTTGCCCGAAGGTGTGCCCCAGCAAATCCAGGTTGCCGGCGCTTTGACCGCCCGGCAGGGGCCCAATACCTGGCCCGATGGCCGCGTGGGTTACAACGGTCCCATGCCCCCGCCCGGCCATGGCGTACATCATTATCATTTCCAGCTTTACGCGTTGGATCGGCGGTTGGATTTGCCTCCCGGCGCGGACAAAGCCGCCCTCAAACGGGCCATGAGCGGCCATATTCTCGCCCGCACCACCCTGACGGGTACCTACGAACGCAAGGCCTGACCTGGCCTCGCGGTGGCGGGAGTGGGTTTACGCCATCGGCCATGGTCGCTACCATACGTGCTACGTATTTTTGGTTCGTTAGGAATTACTATGACCCTGCGCCTGTATAACACGCTGAAGCACGAAATTGCCGACTTTGTCCCCCTGAAGCCCGGGCCGGATGCCGCCGCGCCGCTGCGCGGGGCTTCGGTGAGTCTCTATACCTGTGGGCCCACTGTCTATGATCTGGCCCACATCGGGAACTTCCGCGCGTTTCTCTTTGCCGACCTGCTGCGGCGTGTCCTGGAACTTGATGGTGCTAACGTGCATCAGGTCATGAACATGACCGATGTCGGCCACATGACCGACGACGCCCAGGCCGATGGCAGTGGCGAGGATAAAATGGCCGTGGCAGCCCGCCGGCTGAAAGAAAACAAAAAGTCCGGGGTGGCTCAGGTCGAAAATCCCGATGATCCCTATCAGGTGGCCGAGTATTTCATCACCCAATTCCTGCATGATGCCCGGCAACTGGGCCTGCGCGTGGTGGGGGACTACGATGCCGCCGCCGATGCCGCAGCACGCGAAAAAATCATGCCCCGGCCCACGCATTACATCGCCGCCTTTATCGCCATGATCGAAAAACTCATCGCCCGCGGCCATGCCTATGTCGGCACCGATGGCGTGGTCTATTACGATATCCGCTCATTCCCGGCCTACGGCTGTCTGTCGGGTAATGTGCTGGAACGGCTCAGCCACGGCGCTGGTGGGCGCACCGCCAGTCAGGCGGCCAAAAAACATCCCGCCGACTTTTTCCTCTGGAAACCCGATGCCCGTCATCTGATGCGCTGGCCGAGTCCCTGGGGCGAAGGCTATCCCGGCTGGCATATCGAATGCTCCGCCATGGCCACGCAATTGCTGGGCGACAGTCTCGACCTGCACACCGGCGGTGAGGACAACATCTTCCCGCACCACGAGTGCGAAATCGCCCAGAGCGAAGGCGCCACCGGCCACCCGTTTGTCCGCTATTGGCTGCACACCCGTCACCTGATGGTGGATGGCACCAAGATGAGCAAGAGCAAGGGTAATTTCTTCACCATTCGTGATCTGCTGGCGAAAGGTTTCCAGCCGGTGGTGATCCGCTATGCGCTCATCACCACGCGTTACCGCGAACCCATGAATTTCACACTGCAAGGGCTGCACGATGCCGCTGCCGGGGTGACCACCCTGCGTGATCTGGCAGCGCGCCTGGAAGCCACTCTCGGCTGGGCCGAAGCCAAGCCGGTGAGTGCCCCTGAAGATGTCGTTTTGATCAACGATTTCCGCACGGCGCTGCACGATGATCTGAATATCGCCGGGGCGGTGGGGGCGGTCTATACCTGGGCGACCAATCTCAGCAAACAGCGCAAATTCGCCCCCGACCGCGCCGCGGCGGCGCTGGCGTGTCTGCGGCAGGTGGATGGTGTGCTAGGCGTGGTCTTCACCCCGTTGCTGATGCCCGATGCCGCCACCGAGACCCAAATCACCGCGCTCATGGCGCAACGCACGCAAGCCCGCAATGATAAAGACTGGGCCCGCTCGGACACCTTACGCGGCGAACTCTCCGCCCTGGGGGTGATTGTAAAAGATACGCCCACCGGCGCCACCTGGACCCCGCGTCTGGCCCCCAGTGCCTGACGTACGTAGTACCGCCTTCAGGCGGTTCCGGTACGGTGCAGCAAGTCATCGCCTGAAGGCGATACTACGTAAGTCATTAACCATATGATTTTTCGATTTCTTCCACCATCACGCGCCAGTCAAAGCGTCGCCGGCACCATTCCCGTCCAGCCTGACCATAACGCTGGCGCAGGTCGCCATCGGCCAATAATTCACCCACGCCACGGGCCAATAGTTCCTGATTCCCGGTCGGTACCAATACCCCCGTCCGTCCCGGCTGACATACCTCTGCCGCGCCGTCACAGTCGTAACTCACCACCGGCAGCCCACTGAGCAGCGCCTGCGGCAATGCCCGCGCCAGACCTTCGCGATAACTCGGATGCACCAGCAAGTCCGCCGCTTTCAGCAGCGGGGCAATCCGGGCGGGGGGGACCAGGCCCGTTAGTGTGAACCGGTCCTGCCAGCCCTGACCGCGGATGTGCGCTTCGAAGCGCGCGCGATACACGCCATCACCAATCCAAAGCCAGTGGGCCTGCGGATAGGCGGCAAATAATTCCGGCGTCACGGCCAGCAAATCATCATGCCCCTTCAGCGGTTGCAGCCGGGCCACCACGGCCATGACCAGCCGGTCGGCGGGGATGCCCAATTCCTGTCGCATGGCCGCACGTGTGGGCACGTCCGCCAGAAACGGCTCCACTTCCATCCCGCTGTAGACCGTAGTGAATTGCCCCTCATGCCCCACCCCCGCAGCGCGGGCCTGACGCGTCATGGCATCGGCCACGCATAAAATATGATCACACCGCCGCGCTGCCCAGCGTTCCAAACCCACCCAGAGCCGGTTCATCCAGCCCGCCTGATAGGGATGAAACGGCAGGCCGTGAATGGTATGGATGACACGCCGCACCCCGGCGGCCCGCGCTGCGGCCCGGCCAATAATTCCCGCCTTCGACGAGTGCGTATGCACCACATCGGGCCGCAACTGCCGGCACCAGCGCTTGATCGCCCGATACGCCATCAGATCATGCCACGGATGCGGATTGCGCACCAGATGGGGACAGACGATCACCCGATACCCCTCGCTTTGCGCCCGCTCCAGCAGCGACCCCTCCGGCCCCAGACTCGGTCCGGTGATTAAAATCACCTCATGGCCGCGCTCGTGGAGCCCCCGGCAGGTCAGGAGCGTATTTTCCTGCGCGCCACCCACCACCAGCCGGGTAATGATGTGCATGATTCGCATGGTTATTCCTCCCCCGCGTCGGCGGTCTGCACATCCTCGGGGGTGCCTAATTCGATCCATTGCAGGCACAACCCCTGCGGCGGGGCGGTCGGCCCGGCCTGCTGGCGGTCTTGGCTGGCGATAATGGTTTCGATGCGCTGAGGCTCCCAGTGGCCACGCCCGATTTCCAGCACCGTACCCACCATCGTGCGCACCATGTGGTACATAAACCCGCTGCCGATCACGCTGAACATCACCAGCGGCCCGCGCTGGTGGATGCGGCAGTCGTAAATCGTGCGCGTGGTATTGGGCCGGTGGTCCTGACAGCCGCGAAACGCGATATAGTCGTGGGTCCCCTCAAAGTGCCGGCAGGCCGCCTGCATGCGGGCAAGATCCAGTGGCCGATAATAGTGATAACAATACGCCCGGTTGAACATGGGCCGGTCGGGACTGTTCCAGATCAGATAGCGATAGCGCTTTCGCCGGGCGGGGTGCACATCAAACCCCAGTGGTTGCGGCGTGATGTCCCGCACCAGAATATCCCCCGGCAGGCGGCTGTTGATCGCCCGGCGCATGCGCAGCGGGTCCAGCGTCGTATACGCCTCCATCCGGGCCAACTGGCCCCAGGCATGTACGCCGGTATCGGTGCGCGAGGCGCCATGGATGCCCACGGGTTGGTTCAGGATTCGGCCCGCGGCCTGTTCGACTTCGGCTTGGACCGTGGCAACCCCATTTTGGCGTTGCCAGCCATGATACTGGGTGCCGTCATAGGCGATGGTCAGGCAGAAGGTTTGCAGCGGGACGGTGTCCATGCCGTTATTGTGGTGATTTATGGCCGGGGGGCAAGTGTGGGGGATGGAGGGTGGTGCGTGCCGATCGCTACGGGGGGCCGGGCGAAAATATTACCAGCACGGATAGTGAAGCTGGTTTTGAACGACCTATGTACTGCAAATAAGGACATTTTGCTCGTATTTGGGTCCGGTGAGGCCTGGGATAAATTCAAGAAATGTTGTGGGTTCAAGCGATAATGACCGTAGCAGGATGTTCACCAAGGCTATTAAATTGTAAAAATGAATATTTTTTACTTGCCCGGTGCCGATGCGCAAGATATGCTTACTGCGCATGTCAGTATGCAAAGGAGAAATGTTATGCAATCGTCAAAAACCCCGTGGATCGCTGTGGCTGTGTTCAGTAT
>JBAXGE010000188.1:0-4599 GCA_037139555.1 Phycisphaerae bacterium | reverse complement strand
GCCGTCGTCCGCGCCACCACCGGCGGCAGCTACTCGACCAAGTAAGACCGGTCGCAACCAGTAACGAAACCCCAAAGCCCGCAGGCCTCCCCTGCGGGCTTTTTTGTGGCTCATCCGGTTTTCCGGGGAGCTTTGAGTATTCTGCCCCAACGGGGCAATATTTCTATAGCCCAGGGCAACGCCCTGGGTAACCGTGTCCCACCCCCGTGCAGTGCTCTGTAGGAGCACCATTTATAAAGGTAAATCGTGCTCTTTCAGAGCACCCAAGGCGGGTCGCACCAAAACCCAGGGCGTTGCCCTGGGCTATATAAACACCGCCCCCTTGGGGCGAAGAGCATACCAATAACGCAGAAACCCCGGATGTACCATTAAAAAAGGCCCGGAACTCCGGGCCTTGATCGTGTGTATTCAATTATCCGAACCCTTACCATTACTTCCCGCGCCGCCGTTTGTCGCGCAGCTTCCGGCGTTGTTCGGGGGTTAATTTCGATTGCTTCTGCGCTGTGCCCGGCTTACCGCCCATCATACCCAATTGGCCCATATCCATACCGCCACTCATGGCTTTCATGCGCGAGGCCATGGTCGCGCCGCCCAGGCGCTTAGCCATGTCGCGGGCCGCGCTGAAGCCTTTGATCAGACGTGAGATTTCTTCCGGCTGGCTGCCGCTGCCGCGCGCGATGCGCCGCCGCCGTGAGTTATCAATGATGTCCGGGTTCCGGCGTTCCTTTTTATTCATCGAGTGGATGATCGCTTCCACCTTGTTGAGCTGTTCTTCCGGCAGGTCAATATCCTTCAGCGCCGACCCAATGCCCGGCAGCAGGCTCATCAACTGCTTGAGCGGACCCATGCGCCGCACGGCCTTCATCTGATCGAGGAAGTCATCCAGCGTCAGCCCCGACGAGAGCATCTTTTCCTGCATCTCGCGGGTCTTGGTTTCGTCCATTTCCTTCTGGACTTTTTCCACCAGCGTCAGCACGTCGCCCATGCCCAGCATGCGCTGCGCAATACGTTCGGGATGGAACTCTTCCAACGCATCGAGCTTTTCGCCCACGCCGATGAATTTAATCGGCTTGCCGGTAATCGTCTTGACCGATAGCGCCGCCCCGCCGCGCGTGTCGGAATCGAATTTGGTCAGGATCACCCCGTCGAGTTCCAGTTGCGCGTTGAACGCCTTCGCCGAGTTGACCGCGTCCTGCCCGACCATGGCATCCACCACCAGATACACCTGGTGCGGCTTGACCTGGGCATTGATCGCCCGCAATTCGTCCATCAGTGCCTGATCAATGTGCAAACGCCCGGCGGTATCCAGAATCAGCACATCGCGCCCGGCCTGCCGCGCCTGGGCCACCGCATTGCGACACACCGCCACGGGATTGCCTTGGCGTTCGCAGTACACGGGAATTTCGATCTGGGCGCCCAGCGTTTCCAACTGGTCAATGGCCGCGGGGCGTTGCAAATCCGCCGCCACGAGCATGGGATTCTTGCCCTTGCTCTTGAGATATTTGGCCAGCTTACCGCAAGTCGTAGTCTTACCGGCCCCCTGCAGACCGCACATCATGATGATGGTCGGCCCAGGCTCCACGAACATCATATTATGGTCCACCGGCCCCATCAGGTTGATCAATTCGTCATAGACGATTTTGATCATCTGCTGGCCGGGTTCCAGACTCTTAAGCACTTCGGTGCCAATGGCTTTGGTACGGACATGGGCCACAAACTGGTCCACGATTTCGTAATGCACATCGGCTTCCAGCAGCGCCTGCCGCACCTGCTCCATGGCTTCGGCGACATTGCTCTCGCTGATCTTGCCCTTACCCGACAAATTCCGAAACAGCGTTCCGAACCGATCCTGCAAACTATCAAACATGCATCACCCGTCTAAACCAATAAGCTTGTGGCCAAACACATCCGCAAGTCCGTATCATAACCGCAGACCGCCAACCCCCCAAGTGCCCTGCGCCCCGGCTCCCGGGGCATGATTTACATCGCACCCGACCGGCGAATTTGAGGATTTCGCCCTTGCGAGTATCATCTTGGAACCCGAAAGGTAGTATTCAACCTTGAGTTGGATGCAGATTAGGTTTATAGGGCCATTTATTCGCAGGACATTCTCATGACTAAGGCGCGTATTCCCGTAATGATTAAGCCAGCCGTTGCTGCGCCCACTTTGGCGCTGGATTTGGGCGGACCGGACTGGACCGTGCGCCGCAGCGACCAGAAAAAGACCCTCCCCGCCCGGGTTCCCGGCTGTGTGCATGCCGACCTGCTCCGCGCCAAGGCCCTGCCGCCCTTGTTCTGGCGCGATAACGAAATTGTCCATAAAGAACTCATCCGCCACGATTGGGTCTGGGAAAAAACCTTTGTCTGCACCCCGGACCTGCTGGCCCGGCCCCGGATTTGGCTGCGGGCCGAGGGCCTGGATACTCTGGCCGAGATTCGCATCAACGGCACCGTGGTCCTCACTGCCGACAATATGTTCCGCACCTGGGAAGCCGACCTTAAACCGGTCCTCAAGCCCGGCAAGAATACCATCAGCGTTACCCTTCGTTCCCCTCTACCCATCATGGCGGAACGCAACCGCCAGCGGAACCTGCCGCAATGGAATTGCTACGACCCCGCCTTTGCCGGGCGCGGCCATGTGCGCAAACAGGCCTGCTCGTTTGGTTGGGATTGGGGTCCGGCCGCGCCTACCTCGGGCATCTGGCTGCCCCTAACCATCCACGCCTCTGATGCGGGCCGACTGGTACAGGTCCGCGTCACCCAACATCACACCTCCGGCCACGTGTGCCTGACGGTTACGCCGGAAGTCGAAGGCTGGGGCGGTACGCTGGGCGTGCATGCGGTGCTGACCCGCGCTTGCGTACAAGTGGCCGCAGCCACCGGCGCCGCCGGAGCGTCCTTGGAACTGGTAGTGGATAAGCCCGAATTATGGTGGCCCAACGGTTTGGGCGCCCAGCCCTTGTATGAACTGCGGGTGGAATTGCTCGGTCCCGCCGGCACGGTAGATCTGTGGCAGCGCCGCATCGGCCTGCGCACGCTGGAACTGGTGCGCGAAGCCGATCAATTCGGCGAGAGCTTCGCCTTCCGCTGCAATGGCCTGCGTTTCTTTGCCAAAGGGGCTAACTGGATTCCCTGCGACGTTTGGCCCAGTGAAGTAAATCCCGCCACGGTGCGCCGCCTGCTGGCGGAGGCCGCGGCGTGTCACATGAATATGATTCGCGAATGGGGCGGCGGTATCTACGAATCAGACACCTTCTACGACACCTGCGACGAATTGGGCCTGCTAGTGTGGCAGGATTGCATGTTTGCCTGCGGCACCTACCCCGGGGGCGATCCCGCGTTTCTGACCAATGTCGCGGCGGAAATCCGTGATCAAGCCCGGCGCCTGCGCGACCACGCCTGTCTGGCGCTGTGGTGCGGCAACAACGAATTGGAACAAGGCCTCGTGGGCGATGGGTGGACCAAGAGTCGCATGGACTGGCCCGAATACAAAGCCCTCTTCGATGAACTGCTGCCGCGCGTCCTGGCCGTAGAATGTCCCGCCGTGGCCTATTGGCCCTGCAGCCCCCATACGCCCCACGGCGACCGCAATCAATTCAACGATCCCGCCTGCGGTGATGCCCACTGCTGGGATGTATGGTTTGGCAGTCAGCCCTTTGAAAAACAGCGCGAGTGGTCGCACCGCTTCCAAAGCGAATTTGGCTTCCAGTCGCTGCCCGAGCCACGCACCGTGGCGGAGTTCACCCTCCCCGAAGATCGCAATCTGACCAGCCGCATCATGGATTTTCACCAGCGTTCGGTAACGGTCGGCAATAAACAGATCATGCGTTATTTGCTTGACTGGTTCCGCATGCCTACCCAATTCGACGAATTGCTCTGGGCCACGCAGGTGCTGCAGGGGCTGTGCATCCAACAGGCCGCCGAACACACCCGGCGCAATCAACAACGCATGGAAGGCTGTCTGTATTGGCAGCTAAACGACCGCTGGCCCGCAGCCACGTGGAGCTCCATTGATTGGCGCGGCCGCTGGAAGGCGCTGCAATATATGGCCGGGCGTTTCTTTGCCCCGGTGCTGGTCAGTGGGCTGGAAAATCTGGAAAAATCCACCGTAGCAGTGCACCTGTCCAATCAGCGGGCCACGCCGTTCCGGGGCGAGGTGCGCTGGCGCATCACCGATGCCCGGGGCAAGCAACTCGCAACCGGCCGAACCGCCGTCACCGTGCCCGCCCAAACCAATCACGAGGTACGCGTGCTCGATTGCACCACCCTGCGCCGCCGGGCCGGGGCGCATCTGGCCAATGGTCTGAATTTGGATATTTTGGGCACGGGCGCCCTGGGGCAGTTCCGCGCCGATTCCGACACGCTGATCTGGCTGGAAGCCTGGGAAGGCCGTACGCTGATATCGCGTAATCTGGTCCTCTGGTCACGGCCCAAACATCTGGATTTGGTAGCTCCGAAAATTACTACCCAAATCAAAGCCGTGGCCGGTGCCTATCAGATCACCCTGAAATCCCAGCACCCCGCGCTCTGGACGCGTCTGGAACTCCACGGCATAGATGCCCGCTTCTCCGACAACTTCCTGCATCTGGACAGCCACAC
>JBAXGE010000187.1:0-4604 GCA_037139555.1 Phycisphaerae bacterium | reverse complement strand
TGAACCTGCACTTCCTGGGCGAAGTCCCCATTGATACCCGCATCCGCATCAACTCAGATCAGGGCGACCCCTTTGCCAACTTCGGCAAGGATTCCATCAGCCGCAGCTACCTGGAAGCCATGGTCCAACAGCTCGCCGCCCGCGTCAGCGTGCGCAACGCCAGCCAGACCGCAGACAAGACGGTGTCGCTGAAAATCACGTAAACGCCCCCGACAGATATTTCCGGGGAACTTTGGGTGTTCTGCCCCAACGGGCAATCGTAGGGGCGACCGGCGGTCGCCCTCCACCGTCCCCACGTACAATGGGCATCCTGCCAATGACTGCCCATGACTTCCCCCCGTCCTCAGCCCCAAAGGGGCATCCCATACCAGCCTAGGGCAACGTCCTAGGGTAACGGCCACCCACCCACCTAACACAGCCCTGTAAGGGCCAACCCCAAAGCCCCAAAGGGGCATCCTATACCAACCCATGGCGTAGCCATGGGCGATATAAATAGCTGCGACCCTTTTTAAATTCCCCCCGAATAATTTCCGATCCGACCCACAATCGTAGAGACGACCGGCGGTCGTCCGGATTTTAGGAAGGCGGTTGGGGTTGGGTGAATTTGTGGCTTTTGGATTTGTCGCAGATGTGAAGTAGGGATATACTGGGCGGGGTGATGATTTGGCGGGAATTTGGTTACGCGTCGGGATGGGTATTTGATACAGGAATATGGCTCGGCGCAGTTAGGGTGTTGGGAATGTCTGTGGTAGCCACGAATAGCAGAGAATTAAGTTGCATACAGCAGCCTAGACAGGGAGACACCCATGCCTAAAAAGAAATCACCGAACAGCGTGCGCATCCGCAACAGCACGGCGGAATTTCTAACCTGCGCCTACCAGACCGGCGGCGACGGGGTGGAAGTGCGGGTGCAGGATGGCACGATCTGGCTGTCGCAAAAGAACCTCGCGCTGCTTTTGCGACGACACCGGAAAACGTGCTGATGCACCTCAAGCACATCTATGCCGACCACGAACTGCATGAGGCTGCAACTGCGAAGGAATACTTAGCAGTTCAAACCGAAGGGAAACCTCTGATGATGAGTAAGAACATAGAAGAACATCTTGCGCAATACCCGGAGGCAAGTCCACGCATCTACGCCTACGCGATTGCCGACCAGGCGCGTGCGGGTCTGCTCAGGGTGGGGCAGGCCATGCGCAACGTGAAGCGGTGCCGCGCCCAAGCGCACCAGACAGGAGACCGATGATGACCAAGCCGAAACGCAAAGTTACCGCCAAGACACCGGAGGCGCTGTTTGGGCGCGTGGTCTCCATTCTGGAGCAGGCGCGGGGCAATGTGGTCCGGGTGGTGAACACGAACATGGTGCTGGCCTACTGGCTGATTGGGCGGGAGATTGTCCAGGAATTGCAGGGGGGCAAAGCGCGGGCGGAGTATGGTAAAAAGGTGGTTGAAGACCTGTCGGCCCGGCTGATGGAACGGTATGGGAAGGGGTTTTCAGTCACAAATCTCTGGTATTTCAAGCAGTTTTACCAAGCCTTTCAAAGCCGGATTACGATTCTCCACCCGCCGGGTGGAGAATCGTTGGCACCGTCAATTCCCCACCCAGCGGGTGGAGAATTCAGTTTGGCATCAAGTTCCTCCCCGGTGGGTACGAAATTGGCCCGGCCCAAGCAAGGCTACCCGCTGGGTATCGAATCCGTGCAAGGTTTTTCACCCCAGCTTTCCTGGTCGCATTACCGCGCCCTGCTGCGGGTGGAGCAGGTTGCGGCCCGCGATTTCTACGAGCGGGAGGCGGTGGCGGGGGCATGGGACAAGCGCACACTGGAGCGGCAGATCCAGACGCAATACTACGAGCGCTGTCGCCACAGCCAGCAACCCGGCAAAATCATCGCCGATGGGCGGAAGCTACAAAAATCCCCGCCAGACGCGACGGAATTGCTAAAAAATCCGTATGTGCTGGAGTTCCTCGGGTATCCAAACTTTGCGGAACTCCACGAGTCGGACCTGGAGCGGGCGATCATCACCCACCTGCAACGCTTTCTACTGGAACTGGGCAATGGTTTTGCCTTTGTCGCCCGGCAGAAGCATATCCGCATCGAGGAACAGGATCGCTACATTGACCTGGTTTTCTATCACTGCCGTTTGAAGTTCTACCTCCTGATTGACCTCAAGGCGGGCGAATTGGCCCATGCAGATGTCGGCCAAATGGACGGCTATGTGCGGATGTATGACGGCCTTTTTACCGCGCCGGACGACAACCCGACCATCGGCCTGATTCTCTGCACGGAAAAGAACGAGACCGTGGCCCGTTACTCGGTGCTGAACGACCGCAGGCAAATCTTCGCCTCCAAATACATGCTGTGCCTGCCAACGGAAGAACAGATCCGGCGGGAAATCGAGAAGGAGCGGCGGCTGCTTGAGGCCCCCCCGGAAGGACCGCGACGATGAGTAAGACCGTCGAAGAAATCCATTTACCCAAGCCGGAAGCCCGGCCGCACATCTACGCCTACGCCATCGCGGACGCAGCGCACGCTGGTCTGCTCAAGGTGGGGCAGACGACGCGCGACATGAAGCAGCGCGTGGCCGAGCAACTATAGACCGCCAACATCAAGAACTATACCATCGCGCTGGCCCAGACCGCAGGCAAGACGGTATCGCTGAAGATCACGTAAGCCATTAAAACGACAATAACTCCGCGCATTAAAAAGGTTCATCCGGCATTTCCGGGAAACCGACATTGCCTTAGCCCCAGCGGGGCGGTTCTTCGCCCCAACGGGGCGGCATTTATACAGCCCAGGGCAACGCCCTGGGTTTTGGTGCGACCCACCTTGGGTGCTCTGAAGGAGCACGATATATTATTAAAAACCGAGTCCCTTTTATCGCGCAAGGATCACCCCAGCACCCCGCCCACCGAACCCCAAAAATAGCTACGTCCCCTTTTCCCTTTTCATCTGTATTGTCTCGCGTTTTCTAGTGTTCAGGCGTGTTGAAGATAAAGTATTTATTACTTGACCCAGCACCAGAGCCGATGGGCGTGGCGACGGCGTACCAACTCCGCACGGTGGTCCAGGAGGAGTCTGAACTTCGTCGCACTGACCAGAGGTAAATCATCCGTGGCTTTAACGGGGTATCAAGCGTGTAACTGGTGCCCGTGATGCCCTCTCTAAAGTGAACGCGTTCCCCTGGTATGAGTTTGCGGTCTTCCGTCACCACGGATTCCCAAATAGCAAGGTCATAAACCGTCGAGGGCGTTCCTTGGGAGTCACTCCATTGAAACCTCGGGCGCAACGAACTGACCATGGTGTGGGTGACATAGCTCGTCATCTTCGGTTCCAGCGGCTCAATCGGCCCGAACTGGTGTCCCATACAACCGCTCAAGAAAATCAATCCAAACATAAGTGCTAGAGTTCTCTTCATTGTTACTCCATCACCCGCATGGCGCCGACCTTGCAGCGGGCGCGGTCATACCCGTGTCGCGCAGCTCTTTCGTAGAACGCACGTTCGTCTGCGGCAACCGACACGCGCGGTCCTGCCATCGTCACGTCACCGAGATAAAGAGCGCCGCTGGTGTCCGTTACAGTGAACTGCGTGCGGATCCATGCCGTCTGTGCCAACTGCCAGTTGACCGTTGTATTCGCCATCTTGAACTGCGCAACCATGTATTTGCCGGGCGGTAACGGTGCCTGCACCCAACCGTCTTCGACGGGGAATTCGCGGGCGGGTTGCCCCGTAACACTCAAGGTCTCCCCTGTCCGACCTGCCGGTGTCTCGCCAGCTAGATTGACTATGCCGATGCGACCGGCCGAACCGCTGGGAACAACCGGGGTGATGATCCGAATGAATACCATGGTCGTATCGGTGGGTTGGCTGGAGACAATCGGCGGACGAGCTTGGCAACCGACGGCTAGGACGACACCGAGGAGAATCGCCCACCGACAAAATGTGAGTGCTCTAATAGGCACGTGACTCTTGAGTTGAATCAAGCGTACAGATTGTGCAGTTACTGCTTTCAATATGCGGGACATCCATTACACCTCACAAAGCCATAAGTCCTCACCATAGTCTTCCCGACAAAAAGTGAGCGCGAGCTTTGTGTCACTTCAATCATAACCCGCCTCGAAACTATCGGGACTGACAAGATTGATTTGGAAGTGAATATATCCGCCTCCGGGATGTGAAGTCAACATAATAATCCGATGGAATTATCCCGAATAATCGCACCGATTGAGTGCCAATTTATCGGGAATGGAAAAGGGGACGCAGCTATTTATATAGCCCATGGCAACGCCATGGGTTGGTATAGTCTGCCCCTTTGGAGCTTTGAGATTGGCCCTTACAGGGCGGTGGTATGGGGTGGGTGGCCGCTACCATGGGCTGCCGCCCATGGTTCTACACCTGACGCCCCATTGGGGCAGAATCCCCAAAACTCCCCGAAAATCCCGACTGAACCATTAAAAAACCCCGCGTCCAACGCGGGGTTTTTCATTGCTTACGTGTTACCGCGCACCCTTACGACAGGTGCAGCAATTTAGATATATCCTCGCCATTACGCCATTTCGAATACACCGCCAGCGCGTGTTCGATGACGGGGTAGGCATATTCCA
>JBAXGE010000186.1:0-4610 GCA_037139555.1 Phycisphaerae bacterium | reverse complement strand
GTGTTGGGTGCGGAGAGTGACGCCGTGTTGGAGCGGGTGCAGCGGGGTGAGTCGTTGGGGTTGGCGCTGGTGACGGCGGGGGTACAACCATCGGTGCGGCGGGCGCTGCTGGGGGAGTTTACGGATGTGAGCTTGGCGGCGAAGCTGGACCGGCATTATGAATTAGTACATGCGAAGCAGAGTCCCGGCGTGGATGAAGGCGAGGCTGCGGTGCAGCAGGCGGTGGCGGGGTTGAAAGCGGAGCGCAAGCGGAGTCAGGTGTTCGGAGTGTTGGCGCTGGTGCCGTTTGTGGGGCTGCTGATTGCGCATGGGATCAATCACCATGTGCCGCTATTTTTGGCGAGTATGGCGGGTTTTGGGGTGGCGCTGTGCGGGGTGTGGCGGTTGCCCCGCATGCGGAGGTTGGCGCTCAAGGAAGCGCGGCATGAGTTTGCGGAATACTATTTTCTGATCCCACTGTTTTTGTCTATTACGCTGCTGACGCAGATCGGATTCTTTGACCAGTTGCAGGGGGTGCTGAAGAACGGGATCAAGGAGTTGGGGGTCTTGCCCATGGCGTGGTTACAGTTTTTTGGAATAACGGTATTGTCGGGAGTTTTGGATAATAATGTGGTGGCGGATTTTGCTTCTCGGGCGTTACATGGCTTACCACTAATCCTGCTGCAGTTTTTCGCGTTGGCCCAGATTGCCGGATATGCGGTGGGGGGATGTTGGACGCATATCGGTTCGGCGCAGTCGGTGGTGGCGTTCGCGTTTATCAAACGCGATGTGGATGAGAAGTATACGCCGGTGCAGTGGATCAAGGATATCACGGGGCTACTGGTGATGATTGCGGTGGCGCTGGTAATCCTGATCGGCATTATCAGTCTGTTTGTGCCCGCAGGTCACGGGTGAGTCGGTGTGCTGGCGCCAAACGCGGTATGCGTGTTACTTATGAGGCGGGCGCTTGCTCCGGGTGCCACGGTACTCTAAACTGCTGATATCAGCTCGGGTGGCGAAATTGGCAGACGCGCGGGTCTTAGGAGCCCGTTCCGCAAGGAGTGCAGGTTCGAGTCCTGTCCCGAGCATTGAGCAAGTCTGATTTCTGGCAAAGGGTGGCGATGTTTTTCTCCCGGGTCGGCACATATTTTCTGCTGTTTCTCGCGGGCATGATTATGGCCGGGGCGGGGTGGTGGTTGTATTTTTCCAGTGCGGACCCCCGACCGCCGGAAATTCTGAAGTTACGCGGGGCCATCTGGTTGATTCTGGTGTTGGCGGCGGCACTGGCGATGATCGGGTTGATTGTACTGATGCGGTTGAACTGGGTGCGGAAACACATGCAGCCCAAACCTACCCAATATACCGATGCGTGGAAGATTGCCGGGGAACGGGCGAAACCCATCAAGGATGAACCGGAGGTAGAACCGCCGACGAATTCGCCGTGGCGCGAGCAGTCGTAATCCGCGGGGACGTGGTTTAATTAGTTGGCTTGCGGGGCGGGGTGGAGCGTGGTTTCGCTGCGCATTTGTTTGCCGGTCAGGGCATCCACGAAGGTTACGCGAACGAGGATTTCTTTAGGGAAGGGGGCGGTGAGGGGGCAGTTAAAGGCAAAATGATCGAGCCCCATACCACTGTAATAATTGGCCTTCATTTGGGTGGGGGTGAATTCCCACACGCCCAGATGGGTGTTGAGTGGTTGGGTGGGGTCGGCGAGTTCAATTTTAAGCTGGCCGGTGGCGGGCAAGAGTTGGCCATCGGTGGCGGCGACGCGGATAAATACCCGTACGCCGTCAAGCTTGCGATCACCGTCAAAATCCCATAGGTCGGAACGGTCGCGGATGCTGACCGATTCGGCGGTGTAGAGTTCCGCGAGGCGTGCCTCGGAGAGGCGTTCGATGCGCGGGGTGGTTTTTTCCAGTTCGGCGTGGAGTTGCAGGTTGGTGGTTTGCTCGGTTTTGACCTTGGTTTCGAGCGACTGAACCTGGCCTTCCAAGTCCATGACGCGTTGCAGACGCTGATTGGAGAGGGCCTGAAAATCAGGGCCACAGCCAACCAGTAGCACGCTGCCGGCGAGGGTGAGGAATAATGCCATTACGCGGGGCATGGTCACTCCGGGCTTATTGGTCGGCGGATTCGGTGCCACGGGGAGGGGCGAGGTCGCCGCCTTTGCCGGGAGTGCCACCGAGTTGGCGGTCCATCTTGCGGTCAATCACGCCATAGGCGACGGCTTCGTCGGCTTCGAGCCAGAGGTTGCGGTCGCAATCTTTGCTGATTTTTTCCACGGTCTGGCCGGTGTTATCGCGCATGATTTCGTACATGCGTTTGCGCAGCCGGAGCATTTCTTTGGCTT
Organism: Phycisphaerae bacterium; assembly: GCA_037139555.1. Lineage (GTDB taxonomy): Bacteria > Planctomycetota > Phycisphaerae > WQYP01 > WQYP01 > JBAXGE01. Next base: position 2,281 of record JBAXGE010000186.1, on the reverse strand, counting down.
CGATGCTCAGGTCGGTGGCTGTGCCTTGCATGACGCCGCCGATGAGGGGCTGGTGGAGCATAATGCGGCTGTTGGGCAGGGCGCTGCGTTTGCCCTTGGTGCCGCTGGCCAGCAGCCAGGCGCCCATGCTGGCGGCCAGACCGATGCAGGTGGTCGCCACATCGCAGCGGAGGAACTTCATAGTGTCGTAGATAGCCAGGCCAGCGGTCACGGAACCGCCGGGGCTGTTGATGTAAAACTGCACGTCGGTTTTGGCGTCTTCGTTGGACAGGAAGAGCATCTGGGCGATCACCAGATTGGCGATATCGTCGTCAATGCCCCCGGCCAGAAAGATGATGCGGTCTTTGAGCAGGCGGGAAAAGATGTCGTAGGCGCGTTCGCCCCGGCCGGAGCGTTCGATGACCACCGGCACGAGATTGCCGGTGGGGTTGTGCAGCATTTCCTGCCGGAGTTCTTTGGGGTGATGATGGATGGACATGAAATAAATCCTCGTCAAATAATGTTACCAGCGCTGTAAGCATAGCGCTGGGGCAGGCCACAGGCGATTAAAAGTGCGTTTCCCAAACTGCTTAAGTGCGGTTGAGCTTTTTCCCGATCCGGTTGAGGCCTTCGAGCAGGTCGGCGGCGGTTTTGTACACGGGGTTATCCAAATCCTTGGGCCGTAGTACCTGTTCGACCAGACCGGAAATCTCGAACGCTTCCGGACTGCCGCTTTCATAGTGAATGAAGGGCTTGATGTCAGGATTCACGTGGGGATTGTTAAGCTGCACGGCCAGATAGAACAAGTCCACAGCTTTGTCCACTTTTTGGTAGCCATTGTTGATGACATGGCTGGTGACCAGGCCTTTGTTCTTCATGGCGCCCAAAACACGCTGAATCTGACTGGTCTTGACCAGCTCTTCAAACAGCGTGTGGATCAGGGAATTTTCCGGGAAACTTTCATCGGTACGCACGGCCGAGCCGAAATCGACAAAGCCCACACCGTTTTCGGTGATGACCATATTGTCGAGACGCAAATCGTTGTGGATGATGCCAGCGTGATCATGCAGGGCGCGGAGCAGATCGGCGGACTGGAGGGCAAACTCCAGATGACTGAGTTCCTTGCCGCCGATGCGGAGCCAGTTCATATACATCACTTTGACAAAGCCGCGCGAGTCCTTTTCCATGTCCAGAATCTGGGGGACGCGGACGCGATAACGGTCGGGCATTTCCTTCTGCAAAACCTTGAGCATGCCGGTTTCGCGGGTCAGGAAGAGCGGGAAGATGCGTTCCGTGAACTTACGGGCCTGATAGGTGATGCGTTCCAGATCATCGGTGGGGAACTTCTGCCGCAGGCGGGCCACCACGCGTTCCAGCGAGGGGACTTCTTTGCGCACGACCCACTGGCCGCTGTTGTCTTTGGTCAGGCGCACTTCGTAGGTGAAGCGGTCGGTACTCTGGCCGGGGGGGATCAGGAGGACTTTCCGGGCCACAAAGTAGTAGATACGTTTGGAGAGGAAAGGAATGGCCAGGCCGAGAAAGCCTTTGATGACTTCATTCACGGGATGGTCAATGAAGAAGCCTTCGTAGGCTTTGTAGGCTTTGACCTGTTGCAGGATTTCGTTCTGATTGGGGGACATGACCACCAATTGACCGCCCCAGCGCAGCAGATTGAATGCTTTTTCGGGCGAGGGACAGTGATTGGCGAGGGCGAAGCGCAGGTCCGCTTCGGCTTCGTGCTTCATGGCCATGGGGGTAATGGCGGCCATGGCGGGATCCTCACGGGTGAGGCTGTTCCGCACCAGAGTAAACCAATCAGCGCCGGGCAGGGTTTGCCACGGAATGACGGTCTTGCTGCTGTCCGATCGGCTCTTGTCGTTTCCCATAGATATGCATCTCGGCGAAAAAATAAAATGTAAACAATTCGGACTACTACACGGGTACATACGACCGAATTTTCCAAGCCAGATAGTGGTCTCGGTTCATCTATACTAGCTCGACTGGCGTCTATTTTCACCTTTTTTGCGATTATCGCAAGTCCACAAGTGCGTATATTTCTTTCTTGGGCCGGGTACTTCACGCCGGGCCAACTGCCGTTACAATACCCGACCAGACAATAAAGGAGCCAGAGTATGCAGTCGTCACAAGAGATTCGTCGGCAATTTATAGACTTTTTCGTGAAAAAACACGCGCACAGTTTCGTGGCCTCCAGCCCGGTGGTGCCGTTCGATGATCCCACGCTGCTATTCACCAATGCGGGCATGAACCAGTTCAAGCCGTTTTTTTTGGGGACGGCCAAGGC
>JBAXGE010000185.1:0-4612 GCA_037139555.1 Phycisphaerae bacterium | reverse complement strand
GTGTCTGTTGATCACGCACCGCCGCGTCGGTGCGGGGGCGGCCATCGCAAGTCCATCCAAACACAGCACTTACCAAAGGGTTTGCGAGCGTGCCCTACCAAAAGGTAAATGCGGGGCTATAACACGCCCCAGAAAGGCCAAATCCCATTGTAAAACAACGTGATATCAGCCTTGCGAGCGTGCCCGGCACCCCGACGCACCACCATCGCACTCGCGACGTCGTATGCACTTGAGAAGCGGTTCATGATCAACGCCATAGTGCCAAAGCAATCAAATGCGGAGACACATACTATGACAAGGGAGTCCCTTTAGGACGTTTCACATTGTATCAAAACGGGGTTGGTGGTTCAAGTGAATAATGCAGTTTTTTATAGCAGGATAGTTCCACCTGCGGCCAGAACTGGTCAAACCGCAACCATTGATCACGTTCCAACGTCATGGGGGCAATTTGGGTTGGCCAACGCCACAGATTAACGATACTACCCTTGCCGGTTTTACCTGTAGCCTCGGTGAGTGGTGCGGAGTTGGCGAATAGCGCCGCCCCCAGTACTTTATCGGGAAGGGGTTTGCCATCCTGCAACGAACAGGGGACCCGCCACCATGCAGCGGGCAAGTCCGGATCGGTGAGCGCTTTCAGGGCGATATTGGCCGCCGCATTCAAATCGGCCTGCAATGCGGCCACGTTACCTGTGGCCGATCGCGGCCCTTCTTGGCTGGATAGGAACAGTTCCCCACCCCGCCGGGGGATCAGGAACCACGCCGTGCGTAATTTACCGGGCGCAATCGCTGCGGCCAAAGGTGCGATATGCAGCAGATAGGATTGGGCAGGGGTTAAACTTTTCGTGGCTGATTGCGCGGCGACAATCTGCTGGCGCCAAAACGGGGTCTGGGTTAATTCCCACGCACTGACGGCACTGGCTCTAACCCCCGGCTGGCCGGTGCGCGAACACTGGCGCGAGGTATAAGCGGGGCTGATTTCATACATACCCACGCCATACAACGCGAGTTGGTCGGACAGATGCTTTTTCAGATTATGCGCGGCCCAGGTCATCAACTGCCGATTTTCCCGGCGGGTGCGGGTTTCTTCGGGACGATAATTTTCCAAATTTTCGACCACCACCAATTGGCAGGCCGGGAAACAGGGCGTCTGGTGGCGGACGGGATGCAGCGGGTCGAGTTTTTCGCTGCCATAACCCAGCGCAGCCTCCGCAATGCGGCTGGCCAACTGTTTCAAACGCTGGTCACGGAGCCGTTCCAGTGCGTCCAAAATCCTTTGCCCATAAGCCAGTACCGGCGGGACGCCGCGTGGTTGTTCAAGCGTGGGCCGACCCGACCAGGCTTTGCTGGCGCGATACAAGGCCTGAAGATTGGCAATCCGGGGCAAACTTAATCCACCCACAGCGCGGATTTCTTTGGGAGATGCCGATATATCACCACATCGGGGCAATAACCAGCGGCGCAAACGCTTTGCCCACGGTTTTAGTGCGGCATCGTTCTGTGACCATAGTTTGCGCAAATCAGCCAGCATGATCGTGCGATCACGGTGTGCGAGGGTGGTACCAGCGCGTTTAAGTTTGTCGGTGATACGTTCGGCCAAAACTTCGCGCTGCTCCGCCGGGGAGTACTCCACCTCGGCAGGTGTGAGCATCACGTCATGAGCTTGCAGTTCGAGGGGTTTGCCAAGGTAATGAGTCCACAAGGCCAGCAAGGGTTCATCACGCCAACGTTGCCCCAAAACCAAGGCCGACCATTGTTCGGCCTGTTCCTGTAGATGCGCGGGCAGGTTATCGATTTCCTGCGTGCGTCCGCCCGGCGTGTCTTTATGCTTGCCCGTCAAGCCGTCAACAATACGGGCCAAACGGCCATGGCGTTGCAGGGCCAGCCGATAGATACGCAAGGCCCGGTCTTGTAATTCGGCCACGTCTGGGTTGCCGGTTTGCGCCTCGGTATCGGTAGGGATATAGCCCACCGCGCGATTCAAGTCCGCATACAAATGTAGCTCCGCAGGCAAAGCCTGGCGCGGACTGCGTTCTTCGCCCTGTAATTTGATCAAGAATTGCCGTTCCAATTGCGCCCATGGCGCGGGGTGGGGATGGCCATCCGGGAGAGTATCGGGACCGATCCGCCGCAAGATAAGTTTGCGGTGTGTTTGGGGGATGGGGATATGCAGGAACAAATCCGCCTCGGTGGGCGGGGTCTGGCCGTGTTGCGCACAGATAGTTTTTACCGCGCCGGGGGCCAGAGACTGCCACACGGCACAAGCGGCGGCATAGCGATGGCCCAAATCCACCCCCATGACGCGCAGGCCGGGGATACCCGCATAACGGGCTTTGGCCATAGCGCCTTTACGGTCTTTGAAGCGGGCTTGGGTTTGCTGGTAGGCATCTACCCACGGCGTTGATTTGAAGGGGTCCGGGGCTTTTTGAAATTTCGGGGACATGGTCAAAAACCACGGTAAGCGCTGCTGGAATTTGCGCACCAAATCGTGCTTCCCTTGGCGGCGCAAACGATCCAGATGATCCAGCTTGCTGCGTTTCACCTGCAAACGGCTGTTCCAGTCACTATTAAATAGTCCTTCCACAGAGTATGCCCCCTGCGCTGCGCCAGCCAAACGATGGCCGCGCACCACGGATTTGGCCGTGCCTGCGGGCTGTTTGCCCAAGCCCAATTCTTTTTGCATGCGTTTGGCGTGCCAGGTTAGCGGCAGGGAAAGAAACTTTTCACCATCAAAAACCGTGACATCCACTTGTTCGGGCAGTCGGGCCTTTACCCGTTTGCCTTTGTTAAGCGCATAGATGGCAAAATCCACGCTAAAACGGCTGTTACCGTAATCCACATAGACCGGATGCCGATAGGGGTCGGGATGGCGATAGGCGGGGACTTTGTATTCCCGTGACTTCCACTGGGCATGTTTGCCTTTGACGTAATCTTTCAGGTATTCGGGTGTGGGCGCGCCTTTTTCGTTACGCCAGACCACCGCGTAATCATCATCGGCCAGCGCTTCAAACAACAAGCCATCGCCCCATTTTTCCACCACGTCGGCGGCTTGTATATCCCGTACCGCCATAATCCGTTGTTCGGTGGTTCGACAATCGCCACTGGTCCAGCGTTTGACGACTTCATCCCAACCGCCGAGCGCGGCGGTACGTATACGATACCCGCCATCGGTCGCGCCGCTGAGAATACTGCGTGCTGCGCAATAGGCCTCTAATGTTTTGAATACATCCGGTGGCAACGCGGCAAGTTTATCCGCAGCCTCACGATGTTTGTCACGGTTTTGTTCGGCCAGTTTAATCCACGAATGGGCCACCGACACTTTGCGCAGGCCATGATCAAACATGACGGAATATTCCGCATGATTGCTACTTTGCACTTGGTGATAGGACACCCCGATGCGTTTTTGTAATATACCAAGTATGGCATCCGCCCATGAATAGCGGGCTTTGGTGACTGCTTTGTCAGCGGTGGCCTCGGCATCTTCGCGCAATTTGGTAACGCATGTGGTCAGGGCCAAAGCCGACATCTGCGCTGCGGAGTCGGGACCAAACACCTTATCCAAGGCCATTTTTCCCTTGGACGGACGCCCCACCCAACCCATAAACTTTAGTAAGCGTTCATAAAGGTCTGGTTGACTGCCTGAAACTGCCAAGTCAACCTGTTGGCATAGGGTGCGCAAAGCATCCAACGCCAAGGTATCTGGCGCGATGGTATCCAACGTGTCGGCCAAGGCGCGGAGTTTTGTAACGATCTGGCCTTTATCCGCTTTTTTACCCGTGCCGAAATTGGTAGAAAGCCAATTTCCGGCAATCTGCACATAATTCAAACCTTCGGAATCCCCTTCTTTTTCGTTGGCGAGCGCATACGTATCAAAGTTATCTTTACCCAGAATACTCCTCACCATGCGATAGGCGTCAGCTTCGGTCATGGGTGTGGGCTTGACGCTTTGGGCCAGATCAACAAAGGCCTGCGCACGATTTACCCATACCGCATCATCACGGATTTTCGCCTCCAAGCACGGCAGGCAATCATTTTTCCAAGCTGGAATATCTTCTGCGGCAACACCCTTGAGGGTCAATAGTTGTGCGAACATCTTGCCGACTTTGGCTTTAATTTCGGCATCGGTGCTTTCGGCCACAACGTAGGGCTTTAAGTCGTCATGGGCACCGGCCCCGGCCTCGACCGACAACCAACTCACGGCCAATGCAACCCGGTATTGTTTGAGCTTTATCGGGTCGGTTTCCTGTCCAACCAGATTAGCAGGCAAACCGCCGCGCATGGTCAACATAAAGTCCCCGAACACTTGCGCCCCGCGATTAACCACCTCATGGGTGCGCCATAACAGGTCGCGCCATTGCTGTTCACTGATCGCATCACCACGTAACGGCATCAGTCGCATGGTATAAGCACGCTGGGTGTCATTGCTTGGGGGCATGGATATGTTCCTTTTATGTGAGACCAGTTATCGCACATTGTTCGCATAAGTCAAGGCAAATGCGTCGTGTTATTGTGGTCAGTATAAATACCCCCTATGACAACGGTATGTCGTAGGTAATTGGGGGGCATGGGGAAAAATGCGGGCGGGGACGCGGGGAATCAGCCGTCCCTACGGGAC
>JBAXGE010000184.1:0-4617 GCA_037139555.1 Phycisphaerae bacterium | reverse complement strand
TTTGAAATGATTGATCAGGCCAAGGTCAGCGAATATCTCGATGAATGCCGGTATTTGAAACTACCCAGCGGCAAGGTGGGGATTGATATTCTCCCTCCTGACATTAATTCCTCCGATTCGGATTTTACCGTCGTCGGTGAGACGATCCGTTTTGGTTTGGGCGCGGTCAAAGGTGTGGGCGAAAAAGCCATTCAAGCCATCGTTTCCGCCCGGCATAATAAAGAAGGCCAGATGCAGCCCTACAAGTCCATCATGGACTTCTGCGAGCGCGTGGATTTGCGCGTGGTCAATAAATCGGTGACCGAAGCGCTGGTAAAGTGCGGCGCGTTTGATGGCTTGCACAATAACCGCGCCGCGTTGCTGGCCGGGACCGAGCAGGCGATTCGTTCGGGCCAACAGGCGCAGGAATCACTCCGTTTGGGTCAGGAATCGCTCTTTGGCGGGCCCAGCACCCCGACCATGGTCACGGAAGAATACCGTCTGCCCACCATCCCCGAGTGGCCCATGAGCGAGAAAATGGCGTTGGAAAAGCAGATGCTGGGCTTTTATGTTTCCAATCACCCGCTGCGCGATGTGGAAGATTTCATCGCCAGTTATTGCGGTATGGACACCCGCAACATCAAACAGGCCAACGACAAAGCCGATGGTGTGATGGGCGGCATTGTGGCCAAGATCAGCCAGCGCGTGGCCAAGAAAGGCCCCAGTACCGGGAAGAAATGGGCGATTGTCACCATCGAGGATTTGGTCGGTTCACTGGAAGTGATGTTCTTTTCGGATCAATGGGAAAAGTTTGGCCCCGCGCTCAAGCAGGACAGTATCGTCATCCTGCGCGGCAAGGTGGACCGCAGCCGCGAAGAACCATCCTTCCGAGTCACCGAAGTGATGAGTATGGCCGAGGCGCGGCTGAAGATGACCCGCGAAGTGGTGGTGGAAACCACCGCCGTGAAGCTGGATCAACCCACCATCGCCAAGTTGGTCGAAGTCATCAAGGGGCATCAGGGTAGTACCGCCATCAAGCTGGAGTTGAATGATCTGCCCCTGCCCACACCTTCCCGGGTGCAGGTGCAGATTGCCAAGGGAATCAGTATCGGCAACGGCGCCCTGCCTGCATTATACGAGTTGTTTGGGGAGAAAAACGTCCTGACTGTGGGTCCCACCCTGCGCCGCCGCAAACCCGCAGTGGTTCTGGCCGGGCCGGAACTGGATACCAGCGAATTTGACCCCAGCGACGAGATTTAATTTCCTATTGGCTGATTTCCGGTTAAATTAACCTTTATTATGTCTGGTATTTCTGGCGTTCTGCGAGGAGTTTGCGACGATGAGCGAGATGCGTATCCCGGCCTTTACTGGTGCCATTGGTTTTAATGCCCACCATGCCCCCATGGGGGCGTTTTTCAGCTTCACCTGCGGGCACCCCAATACCAAAGGTGGTATCGGCTGGCAGGCCGGCAAGCCGGGCAATCAGGATATCTACATCGGCATCAAAGAGGGCGACCGCTATTCCAAAGAACCGCTGAAGTGCCTGCCGTTCTACGAAGGCGCCTTGGCCGGTGCGGGTGCGGCACAAAATGAAATCGAAGCCCAGGCTCAGGCTGCGGCAGCGAATTTCCTCGTCGAGCAAAGCGATCCCGCGCTGGCGGATCCCGATGCGGACAAGAAGAAGCCCAAGGTCACGGCCTACCCGCTGGAAAAACTGAAACGCTATTACGGCTGGGGCACCGATACCTGGGAAAGCCCGGATTTCCGCTTCCAGATTTGCACCCCGTTCGGCGAAATCCCTGATCCTGCAAATGCCACCGCCGAACAGATGCGGGCGGCGCTGGTCCCCGGCGTGGTCTGCGAACTGCGTGTGGATAACCGCAAGGGCACCACCCCCAAGACGGGTTTCTTTGCCTTGGGCTTTGGTGATGCGGGTAACCGGATGTTGGATTCGGGTCTCGGTCAGGGGCGCGGTTCCCAGCGGCTGGGTTTTGCCCTGCGCGGCCATCAGGGCGTGGCCGCGGAATTGTTCGATACCACCAATGGCGACTATGTCCCTGCCACCAATGCACCCTTCGGCTTTATGCGTTGGAGCCCCAACGATGGCATTGCCGACCGCGACAATCCCATCCATCTGCTGGGCAGTTGCCCCGGCATCGGGTTCGAAGTCCCACCGGGCAAGTGTTACAGTCTGGATATCGCCGTGGGGGTGTTCTCCGCGAACGTCGAAACGACCCGGCTGGAAACCCGCTATCTCTACGCCCGTTATTTCGCCAGTCTGGAAGATGTGCTGGGCTACACGCTGGATCATGGCTATGACGCCTGGAAACTGGCGGACCAGCGCGATAACGAACTGTTGGCCAGCGGGCTGAATGCCGACCAGCAATTTATGCTGGCCCACGCAACGCGCAGCTATTACGGTGCCACCCAGATGCTTGATCTCGCCGGCCAACCCTATTGGGTGGTCAACGAGGGCGAATATTGCATGATCAATACGCTGGACCTGAGCGTGGATCAGGTCTTCTGGGAACTGCGTTACAACCCGTGGATGGTCAAAAACCTGCTGGATAATTTTGTGCGTTATTACAGCTATACCGATCAGACCCGCGATCCCAAAACCGGTGCCATGCACCCCGGCGGGATCAGCTTTGCCCATGATCAGGGCATCCACAATCAATTCAGCCCCATCGGTCGCAGCAGTTATGAACTGACCGCACTCGATGGGTGCTTCAGCCACATGACCATGGAGCAACTGTGCAACTGGTCGCTGATTGCGGCCAGTTATGTGGTCAAGACCGGCGATGTTACCTGGGCCCGGCAGTCGGCGCCGGTACTGGCCGCGTGTGTGGAAAGCCTGCGCAATCGTTGCCCGCAAGGGGTGATGACCCGCGATTCGTCGCGCTGCGGCCATGGTCAGGAAATCACCACCTACGACTCGCTGGATGCTTCGCTGGGCCAGGCCCGTAACAATTTGTATCTCGCCGTCAAAGGCTGGGCCACCGCGCTGGGTCTGAGCTATCTGGCCAAGACCATCGGGGCGACCAAGTTGGCGCAGGACGCCGACCTGCTGGCCGATCAAGCCGCACGGCAGGTGGCCGCGCAGGCCGCCGCGGATGGCTCGCTGCCCGCCGTATTCGAACCTGAAAATCCCGGTTACCGTTCGCGGATTCTCCCCGCCATCGAAGGCTTGGTGTATCCCTGGTACTGGCAGCAGTGCGATCCGCAGGGCTGGGGCCAACAAATCGCCGCCACGTGGCTCAATGAACAGGCCGGTAATACTCATGCCCAGATGCTGCAGGCTCTACGCAAGCATACCCTGACTCTGCTCAATGACCCGCAAAATCTTAATCGCTTCCCCGATGGCGGGCTGAAGCTCTCCAGCTCGTCCTATAATAGTTGGATGAGCAAGATTGCCATTTTCCAGCAGGTCGCCCGGTCCGTGCTGAAGCTGGATCAGGATGCGGCCTATCGCAAGGCCGATGCCGCCGCCGATGCCGCCCATGTCCGCTGGCAGACGCTGGGCGCCAGTGCCTACTGGGCCTGCTCCGACCAGATGGTCAAAGGCATCGCGATCGGCTCGAAGTATTATCCGCGGATTGTCACCAGTGTCCTGTGGTTGGATAACACCACCAAGTAGGAGACGCCACCATGATCGGGGGTCTGGAGATACTTGCCCAGACGACCACCATGAGTACCACCGCCCCCGGGGCGATGGAACCCGGTCATTTCTTCCTGCGCCTGGCGCTGGCGGCGGGCTTGGGGTTGCTCGTCGGCTTGCAGCGGGAACGGGCCTCCAAAGGTTTGGCGGGGATCCGCACCTATCCGATTATTACGATTCTGGGCTTTCTGCTGGCGGTCCTCACACCGGCGGGGGGGTACCCATGGTTGTTGGCGGCCGCGCTGTTGGCGGTGGCGGGTCTGGTATCCATGCTGCGTTTCTTGAAGTCCCAGGGCGGGGTCATGGAAACCGGCATTGTGACCGAGGTGTCTGCCTTGGTCATGCTGGCCTTGGGCTATTATCTGCTGCACGGGCATATGGAAGTAGCGCTGGTGATTGCCGGCGGCATGGCGGTATTGATGCAATACCGCGAACCGCTGCACCAGTTGGCCGATAAGATGGGCGAGAACGATATCAAGGCCATCATGCAATTTGTCGTGGTGGCGCTGGTGATCCTACCGATCTTGCCCAATGAAAAATTGGGGCCATATCATGTATTCAATCCCTTTGAAATCTGGCTGGTGGTAGTACTCATTGTGGGCATCAGCTTCGGTGGCTATGTCGCCTATAAGCTCCTCGGCGAGCGCAAAGGTATGTTGTTTGGGGCGGTCCTGGGCGGTTTGGTATCCTCAACCGCAACCACGGTCAGCTTTTCGCGGTTGGTTCGCACCGATGCCAGCCTTCAGGGCAGCGCGGTCATGGTGATCATGCTGGCCTCGGCCATCTCCGTCCTGCGGGTCTTGATTCTGGCCTGGGTGATGGCCCCGACGTTTGTGGTTTCGATGCTTGCGCCGATGGGCTTGGTGATGCTCTTGTTTTTCATGCTCTGTCTGGCCCTGGGCGTGCGGAAAACCACCGGCCAGACCACCATGCCCGCCCAGAGCAATCCCGCCCAACTCCGCACTGCTCTGGTTTTTGGC
>JBAXGE010000183.1:0-4617 GCA_037139555.1 Phycisphaerae bacterium | reverse complement strand
GAGATGGATTCCGCGCCGATCACCAGCACATGTTTCATGGTCCCGCTGCGTACAAACTGCGACGCGGTGGCGAGGGCATAGACAAATCCGGAACAGGCCGCGGCCAAATCCATGGCCGCGATCGAACGGGTGATGCCCAGCCGGTGCTGGAGAATACACGCCGTGGAGGGCGTCATATAATCGGGGGTGAACGTTGCCACCAGAATCATATCAATATCGTTGGGCGTCAGGCCGGCGTTTTCGATGGCGCGCTGGGCGGCGGGCAGGGCCAGATCGCTGGTGGCCTGCTCGGGCGTGGCGATGTGGCGTGACTTCATGCCGGTGCGCTGGACAATCCATTCGTCATTGGTATCCACCAATTTTTGCAGATCGTCATTGGTCAGCAAACGCTCGGGGGCGTACGAACCGGTACCGGTGATGATGGCTCCGTAGGATGGCATGGCGGGTTGAGTTCTCACCTTTCCTGAAACCCGAACCGGATTAGGGCCGGGGGCATGAGCACTTAAGCGGGCTTGCCGAGTCGCGCAATGATTTGCTTGTTCACATCCAGTCGCGCGGCGGCTTTGGCCCCGGCGACCGCATTCTTAACCGCACGGGCACCGCTGGCGCCGTGAATTTTAAAGAAGAGGCCGGACACGCCCAAGAGCAGCGCCCCGCCGTACTCTTCGTAGTCGAAAGTTTTCATGACGCGCTTCATGGTGGCACTGAACAGACTCATGGAGTCAGGAGCAGCGGTCATAAACTCGCGGCCCACCACCATCAGGGTCATTTCGGTGCAGCCTTCGATGAGCTTGAGCATGACATTGCCGGTGAAGCCATCGGTGACGACGACATCCACTTCGCCCTTGAAGACTTCGCGGGGTTCGATATAGCCGATGAAATTCAGGCTCTTGTCCGCCTGAATCAACTCGCGGGCTTCTTTCACCAGCGGGGTACCCTTTTCGTCTTCGGTACCAATATTGAGCACGGCAATGCGCGGGCTTTCGACCTTGTGCAGCGTCTGGCTGTACAGGTTGCACATCACGGCGTAATGATAAAGATGAATGGCTTTGGCCTGAGGATTGGCGCCCGCATCACAGAGCATGAAGGGCCGGCCACTGGCCGTGGGAATACTACAGGCGATGCCGGGACGCTCCACGCCGGGGAGAGGCTTGAGCATGAGTACACCGGCGGCCACCAACGCCCCGGTATTACCGGCGGAGATGATGGCATCCGCCCTGCCGCTGCCAGCGAGTTTGACCATTTTGACGATGGAGCTGTCGCGTTTGCCCCGAATTGCCTCGACCGGGCTGTCGTCCATGGTGACGACCTGGCTGGCCGGTTCAATGCGCACGCGCCGATCCGCACCCAGCGCCGCACCGGCGGCCGCCTGAATGGCATCGGGCTGGCCGACGAGTATCAACTCGTCGTCAGCATCCAATAGCGCCAAGGCATCCAAGGCGCCTTGGACAATTTTGGCCGGGGCTTGATCGCCGCCCATAGCATCAATGGCAATACGCATAATCGTCGGGCCCTTTGGCTGGATGACTATCGTGGGTGGAGACGCACAAGCTGACAGTTAGCTGGCGGCAGTTTCATCAACCGCAACACGGACCTTGGGGCTGACAAAGCCGCAATTGCCGCACATGCGATGGGGTAACTTGCTGGTGCCGCAACGGGGGCAATGAACCACGTTCGTGGCCTTGAGTGCGTGATGCGCCCGGCGCATGCCTTTTTTCGATTTACTGGTCTTTGCAAACGGTTGCATCGTTCACCTCGTCTTGGTTAACACTTCCCTGAACCGCGTTGGCGGCGTGCCAAACGCAATAAAAATCCGGGCCGACAACACTGCTGGCCCGGATACAAAAGAGCCACAAAACTTAACGCATTTTGCCTGTTTATGCAAGATGCTATCTTCTGATTAATCGCAGTCGCGTATCTTCGCAACTGCATAAATACCTGCCCTTTAAGCTCAAACCTTACCAATCAGCACGCTGGTGTTATGCCCGCCAAAGCCAAAACTGTTGCTCATGGCATGGCTAATCTTAGATTCCCGGGCCACATTGGGCACATAATCCAAGTCGCAGAGGGGATCGGGTTCGTCGAGATTGATGGTCGGCGGCAAGAGTCCGCGGGTCAAAGCCAGACAGGTGATGACCAGTTCAATCCCGCCGGAAGCGCCGAGGCTGTGCCCCAAAGCCCCTTTGGTCGAACTCATCGGAACCTTCATGGCATAATCGCCGAAGACCTGCTTAACGGCCACGGTTTCCGCCAGATCACCCTTGTCGGTACTGGTGCCGTGGGCGTTGATATAACCAATTTGCTGCGGATTGACCTTACCTTCACGCAAGGCCTTTTCCATGGCCAGTTTGGCCCCAAAACCATTTTCATCGGGCGCGGTGATATGGCAGGCATCACCAGAGCAACCCACCCCGAGCAATTCGGCATAAATCCGGGCGCCACGCGCCTTGGCATGTTCATATTCTTCGAGCACCACCACGCCTGCGCCTTCGGACATGACGAAGCCGTCGCGATTCTTTTCAAACGGACGACTGGCCCGTTGCGGATCGTCATTACGCCGCGACAAAGCGCGGAGGGCACAGAACGCGGCCAGACCCAGTTTGCACAACGCGGCTTCGGCGCCGCCCGCCAACATAATATCGGCATCGCCCCATTGAATCGTGCGGAAGGCATCGGCAATCGCATTGCCGGAAGTGGCACAAGCCGTGGCCGTCGCCGAGACGGGACCATGCAGACCCCATTGAATCGAAAGATTGCCGGCGGCGGCATTGACCATGAGTTTCGGCACAGTCAGCGGACTAACCCGACTGACGCCCCGGTTCAACAGCACTTCATATTCGGATTCCATCACTTCCAAGCCGCCGATGCCCGAGCCGACGATTACGCCGCAACGCAGACGGTCTTCCTGGGTGAAGTCAATGCCGGAATCCTTGACGGCGAGAATGCCCGCCGACAGGCCATACACGCTGAAACGATCCAGACGCTTGATTTCTTTGGCGGGGATAAACTTTTCCGCATTGAATAATTCGGGGGTAATCTCGCCGCCGAAACGGACGGGGTAACTGCTGACATCAAAACGCGTGATGGACCGAATGCCCGACTGGCCCGCGTTCAAACGCGTCCAGAAGTCCTCGAGTTCATAGCCCAACGGCGTAACGACACCCAATCCTGTGATGACTACCCGGCGTTTGCACATGATGGTTACCTATTTACTACCCTGCTAATAGACACTTAGTGCGAAAAGCCCCTCCTCAAGCCTACCGCCTGCGAGGGGCCTAGTGCGCAACGTAAATCCTGCCAAGCCAAAGGCTTAGCCCTGATTCTTCAACTTTTCCAAAGCGGCTTTGACATGATCTGCGGCCATGCCAACCGTCTGAATCTTTTCGGCTTCTTCATCGGGGATCTGCAGTTCGAATTCGTCTTCGAACTCCATGACCAGCTCGACCATGTCCAAGCTGTCCGCATTCAGATCGTTGACAAAGCTCGTATCGCGGGTGATTTCGGCCTTATCCACGCCCATTTGTTCCGCGACGATGTCAATGACCTTCTGTTCGACTTCTGCGAGTTCAGCCATGATACGGCCTCCAATTAATGCCAGCATAATATTCGGGCCATCCAACACTGCCAGCGGCCGGGGTTTAGCCCAACTGCCGGGGAACGGCCTCGATACAGACCCAATAGACTAATGGAGACGCGGCATAAAAGCAAATACCCCCCGCTGGCCTTTCCGACCTTTTGCCCGGCTCCGGAATCCGGGTCCGGTTGCGGCTACAATCGTGGTCAGATTCACCAATCTTCAGGAAGGCTGGTCATGGGTATATTAGCGGTGGTTTTGTGTTCGGCAGTGCTGTTGGCTCTGGCCTATCGCTTTTATGGTAATGCCATGAATCGCTGGCTGGGGGTAAATCCGGACCAACCCACCCCCGCCATCACCCAGGAAGATGGCGTGGACTTTGTACCTGCGGGACCCGGGGTGGTATTGGGCGGTCATTTCACTGCCATCGCGGCGGCCGGGCCCATTGTCGGCCCCATCTTGGCCGCACAGATGTTTGGCTGGGTGCCAGCATTAATATGGATTTTGGTGGGCGCGATTCTGGTTGGTGGCATCCATGATGCCGGGGCCCTGATGGCCTCCATCCGTCATAACGCCATGAGTATCACCCAAGTAGTCCGGCAGCACATGAGCCATAGTGCGTACGTCACGTTTTTAATTTTTATCTGGATCGCCCTCGTCTACGTAATTATCGCATTTGCCGATATTACCGCCGGCAGTTTTGCCAAACTCAGCGAAGTGACTATCAGCAGCACCACGGCCACGGGAACCGATCAGGTATTCAAACTCAACGGCGGGGCCGTGGCCATCGGCGCGACGGCGTATCTGGTGGCCAGTGTGATCCTGGGCCTGCTGCTGAAGTTTACCAAATTGCCCTGGTGGCTGGGGATGACGGCGATGGTGGTGGCGCTGGGGGTATGCATCCACTATAGCCCGGCTTGGGCGGAAGCGCTCGCCGATCAGGGATGGTGGTTTATGAACCCCGTGGGCCGGGATGCTGCCGGAATGGGCGACCTGCGTAAGAACTGGGATTTGATTCTGCTGGGGTATTGCTTCGTGGCCAG
>JBAXGE010000182.1:0-4618 GCA_037139555.1 Phycisphaerae bacterium | reverse complement strand
GCCGCCTTAGTTCGGGCGACTGGATGAACCTCCGCGAGTAGGACTCGAACCTACACGGAACCCGACGGAAAGCCAACAAAACCGCATGTTTTGCCTACGCTTGGGGATAATGCGGGGATAATCGCATCCCCAAGCCCTGCGGAATTATACGCAAACCCCGCCCCTCACGCGCGGGCGCGCGCAAAAAAAGATTTTGCCGACCGGGTAGACGCGATCCTGCGCCTCCCCCTGCATATCGGGGTATTGGTCACTTTGTGGTTGCATCATGCGTCCACTCCTTGGTCCACTAGAATCAGCGGTCATTGACTGGCATCGAACACCTGTCAGGTTATTGACGGCGAGGTGATCAGCCTGATGAATCAGGCAGCAATTGGCCCATGGCAATCGCTTCAAGCCGCGGATGGATACGTTTCAACAACTCCTCGTTGAAATGGTTGCGCTCCCCCATGGGGTTCAGCAGGCCATAGGCGGGGTCGGCGGCGGACGGGAAACGCGTGCAGAACTTATACCAGGTATAGCCGATCAGCGCGGGGTGTGTGAAGGCCCCCTCAAGGGCCACCACCGCCAGCGTGCGCACCTGCGCGCGTTCCTCGGGCGTGAAAGACTCACCGACGATGAGCTTTTGCCAATCCAGAAAGCTTCCCCCCACCCAGGAGAATTCCGTATTCAGCATCGGCATTGGGGCGACCTTGTAATACTCTTCAATTCGCTCGTGGAAGTTTGGGCGGTAGTTGTTAAAGGAGAGCACATCGACGTGCCGCCGGTCATAGGCCTTCAGTACGACATCGCCCGGAGGCCCCCCATGGCGGCATCCCAGCATGAGGTGATTGGGGTCGTACCTGCGAATGCACTCGGACGTGATCCGGAAATATTCCTGCGTGAAGTAAGTGGTAAATGCGTCCTGGTCAATGCCAAACCCCGGCGACGCCAGGGCCAGCCCCTTGGCGTGGTGTTCCCGCAATTGGGCCGGCGACGCGAAATCCGCGCCCCAGTCTTTAGCCACCTGTGCGACGCTGTTGCCGTGCCGGTGAAGCACGAAGTCCCATGCGGCTTTGTGGCCGGGACGATTTTCCTCAAGGGCCAAAAAGCACTGGAGGAGCAGCGGTTCTTCGCCCAGAACATTTTTGTCAATCAGCGGTCCGTGGTCGCCACCCCAGACAAAATCCTTGCGGGCCTGACCCCAACCCGATTCGTTGTCGACGAAGTAGCCGATCAGGTCTTTCTGGTGTGCCAGCGGGGTGCAGATGTCGCGGCATCGTGCGTCATAAGCCTGCTGCCATGCGGGGTCGAATACGTCGATGTGCTTGGGCGGGTTGACCGTGGCGGCGGGGTAGACCTCGCGTGTGTGGATCAGGACCGTGTAGGGCCAGCCGCGATTCCAGAACTGCGGGGTTGCCCATTCACCAAAGGCGTTAAAACCGAGTTCGCCGAGAATTTCCTGGCAATGCGCCACCAGCTCGGCGGCGTCAGGACCGTTGGCCTTTTCCCAATTCTTGCGGAAAGCGGCGGCTTCCGAACCGGAGCCATCGTCGGGCATCCACAAGGCGCACACGCCACGATAGAGGATTGGCCTGCCATCGGGCCGCAGCAACCACCATCGGCCGGCGCTGGACTTACCCACCCGGAAGTAGCCTTCCTTCCCGATCAGACTCTTGGGATCGATCACGACATCCTCCAACGGCGCTTGACCTGGTACCGCCCTGCCGGATCGCCCGTGAACCCCGCTCGTCAGACACCATGGCATGCGGCCCGGCCCGGTCACTTCTGCGGAAACGTGTGTAACTTCAGCCAGGCATCGGCCAGTTCCTTGTCCGCAACCCAGAACATCTTCTTGCGCTGCTCGACCGGCACGTCGCTGTACTTGCGGATCACCTCAATTTTCTTACCAAGGCCAGCGGCCTTCAGGCGCGCCTGTTCGGCGGCAAATGCGTCGGCATCAGCCTGCATCTTCTGCGCCAGAGCAATCTGGTCAGGCGTGGCTTCCTCAAGATACGGCGCGACGCGCGCCCAGCTCGCGCCCAGGCGCAGCACGAAGAGCAGCGGGTACTTGCCCGGCTCCAGCTCGATGATCTGGCGATCGCGGATGGGTTGGCCATTGAGTACCAGTTGCACGCGCGTGGCGGCGGTAAACCCGGCGGAAACGCGATACGTCTTCTTTTCGGGCACGTCGAGCACGGTATAGGCAAAAAGCGACACCACGTTGCCGAAGGGTTTCTGCGGCCGCAGGCCCGTGTTCATCTGGATGCCGCCCTCGGTGGCGACATATTTCGGGGCAATCGGACGGAAGTTGAATTCCTGACCGTCGACCGTGAACGTATCGCCGTTCTTGGGCATGAGCTGGGCGAGGTCACCGAGTTCGATCATAGGGTCCTTGGAGAGACCCGCCTTCATGCTGTCCGTGATGAGCCATTCCTTGGGCGCTTTGCCCGACTCAATCTTGATGACCGGAGCACCTTCCCCCGGGGTGAAATCCTTGCGGGGCGCGAACATCGCAAAGCCCGTGACGGGGAACTCTTCAGCGCCGCCGACCACGTACTGGCCATCCTTCTCACGCAGCGGCAGATGCGGAACGCCGAATAACTCCTCGACCGCAAAGGGATCGATGAGGTAGCCCTGCGTCTCGTCCACTGGCGTGAGGGTAAGCGGGCCGTTGGTGGGGTACTTGTCCGCCGGAAGACGGAGGGTGAGCGCCTTGTCGACGAAGAGTGCGATGTAATCCCACACGTGAATGCAGGTAGCCTTGTCGGGGAACACTTCGCCCCAGCCCGGCGAGCCGTGGGCATCAACGTAGTCGCCATGCCCGACGCCCTTGGACACCGCGATGTGCGGCAGCCATTTGTTGTTGGCGCGATAGTTGAGCAACGATGGCCGCACGTGGTTGTACCACGTCCCGCCCCATTCGACCTCACCATTCACATTGAGGTGCAGAATCGTCTGGTCCTGGGGCCGCGCCCAGGCCGCCAACGGCCAAGTGGGCGTCTCCCCGTGGTAGACGACCGTCGCGATGGTGCGCTCGGGCCAGAGCCAGGCCATGTGGAAAGGAAACTCGCCGCGCGATGATTTGCCCAAAGTAATCCACGGCGCGTACTGGAGTTCCGGGAGTTTCAGCTCGTTGGCGAGGAACTTGAAGAGTTCCGGCATCTGTGTGGTATCGGGTTCGCCTGTGACATGCTCAATGCCGGTGGGATAGTTACGGATGTAAACAATGGCGGTTTCGTGCTTCCGGGCCACTTCCCGCAGCGGGCGGTGCTGGCTCATGGGCTTGAGGTCGGTGTTGTTGGGCACGACGATCAGGGCGCGGACCTTCTTGGCCTCATTCGGCAGCCAGACGAGGACGTCCGCCTTGGTCTCGGGTTTGGCTTTCGGATCCTTCGCGCCCGCGAGCCGCTCCGGGAGCTTGAAGCCGTAGGACCATAAATCCTCGGCAAGCGCGGTGGGGTCGCTCGGCGCGGTTGCCGTTTCTTCGGCCCATGCGGACAGGCCAACCAGAAGCGTAACGAGTAGTGCCAGGGCTGCAATAGCGGTGCGCATGTTCATTCCAATCCTCTGCGAAGCAACGCACACTCAGCGCGTCAGCCAACACCAGATCAGGAATCAGTTTCAACCACGTCGGTTACTTGGCCGCCTGGTAACTGGCGCCTTTGATCGAGCCCATGAGATAGCTTACCTTGCGCTCTTTGTCATCGATCATGACCTTGTTCGTGCCGCACACTAAGTCGCCGATGATCTTGGCATCGATGGCGAAGGTATACTGGCCGCCCACCACGCCACTCGTCGAGGTGATCGTGGCCTTGATCGTGGCCGTCATCACTCCCGCTTCGAATTTCAGTTCGATGCTGTCGATCTTCCCGAGCCAATGGAAACGGTCCTTCTTGCGCCAGTTAATCTTGGCGTCCTTGGCTTTGCCACCGTCCACACTGAACGTCACCTGGGCGTCACGCAGGAAAGGCGCGCCATCAACCAGAGCGTTCCACAAGATCACATCCACCGCGCCTTGCGTGAGTATGCCCACCGGAGCCGTGATTTTGCCCGTGGCCGTGCCGGAAGTTTCCTTGTCGCCGGTCTTGCCCTTGTAGGTCCCCTTCACCTCATCGGCCGTGGCCGCGACGTCGAGCTGGAACTCACAGCTGATGGGCTTCTTATCTTTGGGCAGGTAGGAATCGGGCTCGATCGTGACCTTGAGCGTGCCCTTGAGGGCGCCGGCTTCCAGCTTGAGACCGGAGGCGTCCACGGTATGCAGCGCGGCGTTGTAGCCGGTACCGGCCGCCTGGGTGACCTTACCGCCTGCGGTCGCCAGATAAATCGTCACCGGCTTGTCCTCAACCACCTTGTCCAGCACCACAGCCCAACTGGCGTTTGCCGGTTCGAGTGCGGCCGGAGCGCTGAACGCCATACCGCCACCCAGCATCAGGGCCAAGAGCGACAGCACCAGTGAGAAACCAAACGAGCGCGACACGATCATGTCTAGACTCCTTAAGTATGAATTTGTGCAACGACTAAAAACGGACTTGGACAACGACAGATTCGTTACCTGGGCGGTGCGGTCATTCCGCACCTCGAATCAGAACTCCGCGAGTAGGACTCGAACCTACAACATTCCGGTTAACAGCCGGATGCT
>JBAXGE010000181.1:0-4620 GCA_037139555.1 Phycisphaerae bacterium | reverse complement strand
ATCACTTCCAAAGATGACCCGCGCGGCGAGAACTCCATGTTCCGCCCCCTGTTCAACCATATCAAGAAAAACGACATCAGCATGTCCTCGCCGGTTGAGATGGCGTATCCGCTGGATGCCAAGGAAGGCACGAAGGCCACCTCCATGGCGTTTCTATATGGCAACCCCAATGCCGGGCAATTGGGTAAAGATGGGATCGTGCAGATCATAGACGTGCCCGCCATGACGGTGTTGAGTATCGGGGTGCGCGGCAGCTACAGCGCCGCCAATTTCCGCGCGAATGTGGAGAAATTGACGGCCTGGTTGGACAAAAATGATCTGACCTATCACCCGGTGGGCGCCCCGCGTTATCTGGCCTACAACAGCCCCTTTGTGCCGTGGTTCATGAAATACGCCGAGGTGCAGATACCCATTGTCCGGCATCCGACCAAGACCCCGTGAGGAACTTTCATGGCCACCGATGCCGACTATATTGCCTATGTGCTTGATCAAATCGCCGCTGCTGGCGTGGTCACCAGCAAGAAAATGTTCGGTGAATATGCCATCTACCTTAACGCCAAAGTTGTGGCCCTGGCCTGCGATAACCAGCTCTTTGTAAAACCCACCCCTGGCGGTAAAGCCCTGTTAGGTCAGGTCGAGGAGGCCCAGCCGTATCCCAACGCCAAGCCCCACTTCCTCATCTCCGACCAGCTTGATAACCGCACGCTGATGGCCCAACTCTTTCAGATCACTGCCCGCGAAGTGACCGCAACCCCCAAAAAGCCCGCACGTAAATAACCCTCTCGCCACACCCCATAACTTCGTTTACACTATGCACGACTTCATTGGTCTTACGGGATAGGTACGTTATGAATCAGAACTTGCTGCGTTTCGTATGTATGGGTGGTTTGGTCGTGGGTCTGCCGATGACCTTTGCGCAGGTGGACATGATCCAACCCACCACTGCCCCGGCCGTGGCGACAACGCCTATGACCGTGGCCGTTAGCGATGCCAACCCTGTGGTGGACGGTTACGAAAACCTGCTGCGATTGTTGGGCAATCCCCCCGCCAGTGGCGCCTTGGTGGTGCAACTCAATCCCAATTCCACCGCTGCGGCGATGGGTGTGGCCATGGGCGACACCATTGTGGCGTATAACCAGATGCAAATCACGCAGGAAGAACAACTGCGCGAAGCCATTGCCGAGGTGTATGCCAATGCCAAGGCGCAGGAAGTCAATGATATTTTGGACCGGCGGTTGCCGCTGGTCGTGGTCCGTAATGGCCAACGCGTCACTTTGTCCGTACCGCCCCGGCCGCTGGGCATCAGTTTGCTGACCGTCAAAGAACACGTCCAGCAGCGGGCCATCACCCCCCCCAGCCCGCGCGAAAGCTGGAAAATGGCTTGGGACAAATTACCCTTGGCCATCACCACTGGCCAGGTGATTCCCCGCGATCAGATTATTGACTACACATTTCAGGACGCCCCTGCCGAGCGCGAACATCAACGGCTGTACCGCAAGGGCGAAGGCTATGTGCTGGAAGTTTATATCACCGAGCCCGGCCGGCAGCCCAACCTGCCCACCACGCCGCAATTGCAGATGGAATTCACGGCCCGTAATCCCGACAAAGATGGCCCCGCTATGGTCTTGAACTCCATCACCACGCCCACCATGCAGGTGATCCGTAAAGGTAATACCCTGCGGACCTTCAAACCCAGCAGCGACCCGCAAACACCCCCCACCCCCGTGGCCACGCTGCCCACCGTGGTAGGTGCGATTCCCAGCTACCTAATCAATCAGGTGGCGGCGGCACTGCCGCAGGAACAGGGTGTGGTTCTGCCCGTGGCCCAGATTTCCGAACACGACTTCCAAACCCGCTTGGGCTTTGCTCTGGCCACCGATGGCGAGGCCGCCCTGCCCGATGGCAAGTCCAAAGGCTATCGCGTACGGCTGGTGGAGTATCAGCGGACCGTTACCACGTTCTGGTTTAATGCCCAGCGCGAATTGATCTATGTCCAGCACGCCGATGGGCTGATCGGTAAACGCTAACCTTATGGCAACCGCCGGGCGCCCTGCCAGGCATTATTAACCGCATCCCACTCATACACCCAGCGGTGATGCAGGGGCCGGGTTAATTGCAGTGCGTCAATGCGGGTGATCGTCCCTACCAATAAACAATATCCTACTGGCATAGGCAAGGCTTCCGCCTGCTGGGGCGAAGGTAACCGGGCCAAGACTTCCGCCGGGTCCTGCGTCCCGGCTGGCCAATGATACAGAACCTTGGCATACGGGCTTTGCCGTTGCCATTCCTCATCCCGCAAACGCTGCAACGCCGGGTCGGCAGTCTCGGCGCGGGCAATCTGCCAGGTACACAGCAAACGCAGTTGCACCCGGGGCCGGGCCAGCCACAGGGTCATCTCCGCCGTGGTATGGTCGGTGAGTTGGGCGACTTTTTTAGCAAAGACATTGGTACATACCCACACCCGCCGCTGGGGGGCATCGAAGCCGCGCAGGATCACCAGCCGGGTTCGGGCCACCCCCGCAGCATCCACAGTGGCCAGTTGCGGATAATCGCCAGGGCCACGCGAGGGCGCGGCCTTGTTAATGAGGCGATATATACCGGCAATGGTTTCCACAATGGCCATGGGCTGTTCCCGTCTCGTTGGGGCATAAAACATCATACATTAATAGGCGTCGAGTACCGACCTGCCGCAGTATACCGCTGGAAACTCCAGTGTCAAAAGTGACAACGCCATCACCCAACCCGTATGTGTGCTATATCTGTCACAGCGAAATGACACTTTGTGCCAATAGTGTCACAGGCCTTAGCGCCTGACCGCGGACCTGTGTAATATTTTCCATCCCGCACAAACACACCTATTCTCTAGAGTTTATGCGAGTTTTAGCCTGCGTGGTTGCGTTATTGTGTACTTGGCATGACGGTTGCCTATTAGATAAGTGTTCACTCCAACACCCTTTTCGGAGGCACCAACATGTTACGCGAACCATCCATCACCACCGCAACGAGCCAACATTCCGGCAGTTCTGCACAACCACTGGCGCATGAGTCGTTAACCATCGTGGGATCCGGCGGGATATCCGGCATGCTCGAAGCCGTATTCCCCTGGGCCGCCAGTTGCAGTGTGCACATCGGCACCGGGCTGATATTGATGTTCGCCATCTACGCCGCCCGGGCCGACACTGCGGAGGATGAGCGCACCGCCGTAGCACCCATCATGTTCAATGGCGGGGTGCAAGTGACCACGCCCGATTTGGTCCGCGGCACCGGCCTGGGTGATGATGCATCGCGGCAAGCACTCCAAAACAAGTTCCCCAATGAAGGCAATCCGAATGGTTGGGCCTCGGAAAAAGGTGCCGACGAAATCGCCAAAGCCCTTGGTACCGGGGCAGGTTCGGGGGATCAGATCACGGATATGATTGCGGGCGGGAGTGGCGGTAATATCAATGGAAAAGGCAATGGTAATGGTGGTGGCCGTGGCGGTATTCTCGCTCCCTATGGCGAACCCGACGGCGGTAACAACCGCATTCCCACCATCTACCCCGCCCCAGCGCGTGAAGGCAAGATCGTCTATATCCTCGACCACTCCGGCTCGATGGTGGACAACTTCGACTTCCTGCGGCAGCAAACGCTCAAGTCGGTGGAAAATCTGATTCCGCTTCAGTCCTTTGCCGTGATCATGTACGCGGAAGACATTACGGTACTCGGGCCGGATCGGGTGGTGCCCGCTGTCAAAGCCAACAAAGAGATGCTCCGGACCCGGATGGATCAGGTTCGCGCGGCGGGCTTCAACGATGACCAGTTGGAACCCTACGAAAAAGCCTTCCGCAAAGCGTTCGCGATGAAGCCGGACCAGATATTCTTCCTGACCGATGGGGCCTTTGATCCCAAGCTGGCGGAAATCGTCACCACGCTAAATAAGGATCAAAAAGTCAGCATCAGCACGCTGGCGTTCATCAAGGAAGACCCCCGCTACAACGAACAGCTCCATATGATGGCGGATGAAAATCGCGGCACGTATCGGCTGGTCAAGGCCAAAGACTTGAATTAATCCCGTGGCACTGTGACATTTTTGTCACAGTGCCAACCGGGGTTGTGCCAAGACTGTCACAACGCCCCAGATGCGACCGCTCACGAAATTGATTCGTATACATAAAAATACCCCGTAAAGCCGAACCTTTGAGTCGTTTTTTGGCAATGTCTCCCACACTTGGATTTCTGGCATCGTTATTGCGTACGTAACATACTTCTAAGTCCTATCGCTCCCGTTTACGGAGGTATGACCTTGCCACGCGAAAATCCAACCTCGACCAAGCCGATTCGGGCTTCTGCCGTCGTCGCCACCAAAGCTGCGGCCATCCGCGCCAGTCAGGTGGAAGCGGACCAGGATATTGAAGCCCATGATGATTCCCCAGCCTATGGCACGGATACCGGCCTGCCCCCCTGGCTGGAAGCCATCTTTCCCTGGGCCGCCAGTTTCATGATCCACGTGGGTGTGGGCATGATTCTGATGTTTGTGGTCTATGCCTCGAAGGCCGCATCGGAAAAAGACGAAGAAAACGCCGAGAAGATTGTTGTGCCCTCCAGTTTCGATAATCCCACGCTGGGCCAACCCCCCGGCGG
>JBAXGE010000180.1:0-4622 GCA_037139555.1 Phycisphaerae bacterium | reverse complement strand
GAGGATGGGCGAGTGTCGCATTTTTGTTGCACACGGCATAAAAAGACAAACTTTTCTCATTATCAAGACTGACACAATCTTAACTTGAAAAAAAATACGCATCTGGTAATCTATCGCCCATCAACGTGAGGCGATAAATGATTCGAGGCAGTTGCGTGGTTAAGCGTATGAGTAAATATGTGGTCAAGTATCCGCGAATGGGCGCGATGAGTCGTCTTGGGCTGGCGCTGCTGGCACTGGGCGCAGCGACGACATTGGGTCAGGGCTTGCGGCCGTTGACACTGGGGACCCAGGCCACTGGCACCACGCAGCCCGCACCGACTTCCGACCCAGCCACCACCGCGCCCGTGGCGAAGGTGTGGGAAAGCTATGTCAGCAATCCGCTGGGCCATCCCAATTTGCCCAATGTGTCGTATGCGGGTTACATGTACGGCGAAAAACCCATCCCCGAACCGAGTACGGAGAAGGTATTCAATGTCCGCAGTTATGGAGCCGTGGGCGATGGGGTGGTGAATGATTCTTTACCGCTGCTGTTGGCGCTCGCGGCGGCGCGGCAGGCGGGTGGGGGTACGGTGTATTTGCCCGCCGGGGTGTATCTGACCAATGCGCTGCTATGGCTGGATCATGATGGGTTGCGCTTGCGTGGCGATGGGCCGGGGAAGACTGTTCTGAAATTCACCCGCAGCGTGCCTGAGGTGGTGGGGGATGAGGGCGGTACCAATATGGAGACCGGCAAATTCGTAGCGGTATCGCCACGTTGGTCGTGGTCGGGGGGACTAATCAGAATATCGCCCAGCCGTTCTTATCTGTCGGACGTGGTGGGCCAATCGCCCCAACCAGAGCGCGTGGCGGTGGCGGGGTCTTGGGCAGAGGGTGCGGACACCGTCTCGGTGACCACGCCGGTAGCGTGGTTGCGTCCGGGGCAAGCGGTGGTTTTGGTGTACGTCGTAGGGTCCAAGGCCGTGACGGCGCTGGGGGGATTCCCGGAGGCGGATTGGACGGCATTTGCCGCGTGGTTTCCAACGGGCAAAAAAACATTTCGGATGCGCACCGAGGTGCAGACGGTGAAGGGCACCACGGTGACGTTCCGCAAGCCCTTGGTGGTGCCGGGCACGGCAGATGCCAACTTGACGATTGAAAATCCCCTCCAGACCATCCAACAGAGCGGGGTGGAGCACCTGACGCTGCAGATGCCCACTCACGTCCGGCCGGGGCACATGCAAGACCCAGGTTTTAATGCCATCTATCTCAAGTATGCCCAGCACTGCTGGGTGCGGAACGTGGTTATTATCAATGCCGACAATGGCATCATCATGGAAGATGCGGCCAACAATACCCTGGCGGGTGTGACCATGGATGCGGCCCCAGAATCATTCACACCCACCACGCAGCCGGGACAGAAACCCGCCAAGCCGTATAAGTTTGGCATGCATCACGCATATTCTCTGCGCACGGGGAGTTGTGATAATTTAATCACTGATTTTACCGTGACGGCACAAGTCATGCATGGGCTTAGTATGCAGGATTTTGCTAACGGCAATGTGTTCCGCAAGGGCACCATGGCCCATGGCACATTTGATAGTCATCGGGGTTTACCCTTTGACAATGTGCGGACGGATATAGCGATCCATGTGGATGGCACGCCGGGGGGTGATAGTGATTCCGGACCCTTTCAAGGTCGGCGGTGTGTAAATTGGAATGTACGGGTGACCACGAATCCGGAGGACCGCAAGAATCGAGCCCAGTATATCGTGGGGTCGGAATATTACCCGCAGGGAGCGCTGGTGGGGATTCAGGGCAAGCCCGAAAATTACACGGCAGCCACCCGGCCATGGGCGATGCCAGCGGGGATTGCCAGTGCGGCGGTGGAAGCGACGGGACAGGAACCGAATCCAGCGGATGTATACGTAGCGCAGTGGGCGCTACGGGTGAACGATGCCGTCCAACGGCAGGCGGTGCTGGCCAGTTGGCAGGCTCCGGCAGTACCAGTGGGGCCAGATGTGCCGGTCAAGGCGGTGTTGAGCAATTCCCTCGCGCGGGATTATTACGCGTGGATGACGGACATGAAATTTTCCGCGGACCCGGTTTATAGTGGCGACCGCTATGCGCGGCGGGTGGAATTTGCCAATCAGGTAGCGCAACTGGTGAGTGATCAGACAACCAGCCGGCAACGGGAATTTTTGGAATTGGTTTGCGGGGAACCCACGGATAATGCGCTGTTTTTGGGTTTAAACAGTACCGAAGGATTGGAAACGGCGGAGCGTGCCATCTATGACATGATGTTGTATCAGTATCGGCAGGCCGTGGCTACGTTTATAACGCCCGCGGAACGACGGGCTTCTTTGGAAGCTTTAAGCACCGGCACGATGCAAGTCATCGCGCGACTGGGGCTGACGGAGGCCGAACGCCAAAAATATTTGGATATTTGGGACGCTTTTTATCCAACTGCCCTCCGGAATCAGAACCAGTTACCGCTGCCGGTAGTGTGGCCGAAACCTGATGCGAAGGTATTCAGCGCCTTGGAAGCACAGTTAAAGGCGCAGCGTAATCCGGAGGAACTGCGTAAGTTTCTATACGCCAAATATGGTGACAACCGTTCGGAGGGTATGGCGGCCCACATGGGCCAACACGCGGCGGCTTGGCTCGAAGGCCAGCGTCAGAACCCCCCAGCCACGGCGGAGGCTAAAAAAGTGTTAGAGGCTGCGCTGCAGAAACAGGAAGCGTGGAGCAAAAGGCGTATTTTGGAATTGAGTTTTGATGAATAAAGGAGTATCTCATGTCCAGACAGCTTGCGATCGTATTGTTCGGGTGTTTGTTATTATTGGGCAGACTGACAGGAGTGACGTATGGTCAGGCAACCCAGCCATCACCATATAAATATTGGACGCCCGAGAAAACGGCCCCAAAGTATACAATCAAAATTAGTCCCTCTATGCTTGATTGTGTAGTAAAACAGGAGAAAGGTGTATACACCTTGGTAACACGATCACTCATGATGCCGCCCCGCCGTACTGTCGTAAAAGCTACCAAGACTGCAATGGGTCCAAATGAGTATGCATATGACTTCAAATTGGGTAAGGTTATTCTCGCGGAAATATTCGGCTGGAATCAAGCCATGGTCAACACCATACAAAAAATGGATGTTGTGGTGAGTTTTCAAGTTACCGGAGAACAAGCCAAAAGATTCTGTATTGTATACGGTGATTATTTGGGCGAGAGTCAGTTTGGTACCTTTACTGTCGAAGCGGACATGGAGGAGGTATACGTGTACAACTGGACCTCGTGCCGTGGTTCAAATGATGAAGCGGCCATAGGCTTGAAACCCGACGATGTTGCTTTACAGGTGGCGTGTGATACAGCCGCAAATGTGTCTAGTCATGTTTCCACAAAATATGACACCACGCGAATTGCCGAAGTAAAAAATGCAGCGTCGAGTGCATGTGCGACCGATGGGGCGGGATTGCAATGGGATAAGGATAAAGACATTTCCATGACAAAAACCTACACTAACAGTGGGGCCAAATTGGTTGCGGATGGTAAAGGGGCAAAACTTGCATTCACTACAAAGGGAAATACGCAACAATTGGTACAAGACGCGAACACGATCGTGACTGCACCCTCGGCCATGGGTATGGCTATGGCTTTTCTGGATAAACTAACCGGTATGGCAATATTGAGCTTTGAAAATACGTTTGAGGTGAATCCCGACGACCGTAAGGTGGACGGCGTGCAGTTTACCCCCGGTAACACCGTAACGCCAAGTGCCAAGTTTAGCAGTCAATTACGGCCAGCTGCGACGGTAAGAAAATGGCAATACCGCGTTTTGTTGTCGGCGGGTATGGTTTGGAATTGTGGGCATGGGAATAGTACTTCGGTCCACAGCGAGAATGATGGTTTTCATCTGGAAAGCCGCGCTGTGGGTAGTTTAGAGGCGCTGACTATTAAAGCGTACCGTGCCCAAATACCAGTAAACTAAATAGTATAGATACGTCGTTAACGGGTAGACTGAAACCGCTCGCTTGAATTTTACAACTGCGTTCGCTGCTGATTCGGTAGCGAACGCAGTTTTTTTACGAACAAGACCGAAGTTGGCATCCGGCCTACATCGTCGTAGTCGTTGATGCCGCCGCAGCTTCATCCTGGGCATCCGTATCTGCTGCGGCCAGCAAGACCGACGCCAGATCGCTGCTGCTGCGCAGCGAGGCCAGACAGGCCACGCCGATGCGGAAGCCGGGCAGGTCCTGGGCCCATAATTGCGTGCCGGTATCGGGGTGCAGGCCGTAGGTGTAGCCATTGACCGAGACGACCAGCAGGTCCGCTTCCACCAGCAGGGTCACATAGCCATTGCGCGGCCCTTCCCAGCGCCAGACAATCTTGCCCGTGGCCCGATCCAGCGCCGCCACGCGCCCACGCAAACCGACATAGACGAGATTATTCATCGCCATACCTCCCAGAGTTAATGCGTCTACCCCCGCAGCGGTGGGGGTGGTACTGATAATCCGCCCGGCATCCCTTACGCCACGGGCACGTCGCCCGGCACGTCCTCGGCAGCGGTGTCGGCCGTGGTCAAGCCCATGATTTTGCGCCAGGAACTCGCCAGCCAGTGCAACTCGTTCACATCG
>JBAXGE010000179.1:0-4637 GCA_037139555.1 Phycisphaerae bacterium | reverse complement strand
GCCGATGGCTGGTGGGATGTCGCCACCAAATTGACTGGCGTAGCCAAAACCAACATCCAAAACCATGCTGTGGAAATCTACAAGACACTGGACGTTAAAGGACTCGATAGAGCGAAGGTGGACCAGAGAATTGCGGAAGCTGATGCCATAGGTTTGGACCCGGTCACCTGCAAAACCATTAGTCTCATGAAAACGCAACCGACAAAACTGAAAATGACCCAACCAGGAAGCACTTGGAGTGGCGTATTTATTTTTGAGCCTAACGGAAAAGTTGGCAACGATTCGTGGAGCATAACAAGAAACAAATTGATCATAAAAAGACGTGATTATTCAGACGAATTCATTATAAACGGTGTTGACATAAAAGGGCGTGGCAGAATTGACGCGAACAATCCTAACGGAAAACACGACCTATTATTGACTCCAGGATAGAGCGATTTCCAATACTATTCTGCGTTATCGCACATATTATCAGTAGGCTCTACAGCCTGTTCCATGGGCAGATCCAATAGCGTTGGAACCACTAAAGACATCACCGTCCACTCCACGCACTAACCCCCACCTAATTTCCATATCCTTCCGTGGTTAATATCCCCCGGTCATAAAAAATCAAACTTCCCCATAGTTTTCCCCCACCCACAACGGTACAATGGCTCCAGCAACGTGGCCTTGAAAATTGGCTTGGCAACCGAGGGAACCATCAATGGCAAAATTCAACCCAAACCGTTTCGCATCTCTGCTCTTGGCTGGCGCCATAACCCTCGGCGGCATATCCGCCCTCGCTGGCACCACCCCACAGTCCGCCCCTGCATCACAACCGGCTCCAACTGCCCAAATACCCACTCCAGAAATGCAACAGAAAGTACTCCCACAGGTGCAACAGGCGTTGCTTGCGACAGGGAGAATAGCCCCTCAGCAACGAATTGACTATTTGATTAAGATTGCCTCTGAAACTACCGACCCTGCAGCCAAGTATGTAATTCTGGACAACGCCAGAAAACTGGCAATGAGTTCTGGGGACATTGGTGCGGCCACTAAGGTTGTAAACGAAATCGGCAAGAATTTCGTTTTAGATCACAAAACTAAGGCGGGTATGTTGGTCGGGGCCAGCTTGAAGCCTGCCGACTATCAGAATCTTGGTGATTGGATTGACCAAGCCTTGCAAGCCGGAGACTACGATTCCGCCCGTAAACTTGTCACCATGGGCCGGGGCGGGCAGTTCGACGAAAAACTCAAGGAAGTCAACGACATTTACTATGAATACCAGAAGGTGAAGAACTTGGTGGGGAAAGACGACCCGGCTTCACTTACTGCCGTGGGTCGGTTCACCACCTTTTACACGAACGATTGGGCCAACGGTTTGCCGTTACTGGCCAAAGGTGCCGACACCAATTTGAAAACCTTGGCCGAACTGGACAAAGAAAAAGATATGGCTGTAGCCGATGGCTGGTGGGATGTTGCCGCCAAATTGACCGGCGTAGCCAAAACCAACGTCCAAAACCATGCCGTGGAAATCTACAAAACACTGGATGCCAAAGGACTCGATAGAGCTAAAGTGGACCAGAGAATTGCGGAAGTAGAATCGAAGGGGGCTTTTGACGCAGAAACTAATAGAACGATCAATCTTGTGAAAAAACAGAAAACAATGCTGAAATTATCTGTTCCGAATGGGTGGAGTGGTACGATGACGCTTTACCCAGATGGAAGAGTCGATGGCGGAAACCACTGGACGTTGCAAGGTAACAAGTTAACCCTTCATTCCAAAGGTTACATTGAGGAATTGACCATACAAGGAAGCTCCTTGCAGGGGCGTGGACAAATTAGTAGTAAAAATCCCAATGGGGTTCATGAGTTGAAGGGAACTTTACTCCCATCTCCATGATTGTCTTGTAGCATTACTATCATACATTGATTAAGTTATCTTTAAAAAATACAAACCTTCTACCTACATGGACACAGCGAAAACGCCTGACTCCCAATGGGGTATTAAAAAAAACGTGCAATTTAGACCACGGGCGGTGATGTTTGGAACACACCATCCCACATCGAAATGCACGTACCATAGGCATCCCAACGACTGATATTCATGCGCGTGATTTTGTGGGCGTATTATCCCTCAGCAGATCCTTTATTGTAAATCCGTAGTACGATTTTTCGTTTTCTTTAAACGCCAAGTCCCACATATCCTGTATGCGTTTGTCTTTATTATAAAAGTACTGCATACCAGCTCTCCACGACTTCCAAACATCCTCAGGGATTACATTTTGTTTGTAGTAGAAAAACTCCTCTGCACAAAGATTGAAGTAGTCATCAACCACCTTAATCCTACTCGCTGCCAACTTATCTCCATCAGCACTTCCATCAGAGTATTTTAATTCAACACCCTTATCTTCGTCTTTATCTTCGTCTTTCACAATACTATTAAGAATTCCATTATAGGAATCATAACGACAATTATAATATTTAAATAATTCGTGAAACAGTTTTACCTTTTCGATCTTATGCGTATAGCTGGCATAGACAGACGCCAAAAAAGCCGAAAATCCACTTAACGCTAAAGTGCAACCCTCATTCGAACTTAACCCAAGATACCGCGTTAGATAAATAATAGCCAAAACTACAGCAGCTACAGCGCCTAGCAATAAAGCAGCCATAGTGATCCCATAACGGTACTTGCGGACAAATTCTTTCATGTTTATCCTTAACAATAGACTGGGGATATTGTCACCAAACGACCCGACCAAGTCAAGCACAAAAATACCCGTGGCGATGATCGCAAGCCCAGTTCCAACCACCTCCCCCCGCACCCTACCGATTCAACACCCCCGCATCAACCTTAAACCCCTTGGCCAGCGCCTGCAGCGTGCGGAACTGCGGCTTCACCCGCTGCTTTTCGATGGCCTGCACCGTGGTGGGACTCAGCCCCGCCGCCCGGGCCACTTTCCGGATCGTGTCCAGCCCACTTTGCGCCTTCAAGCGCTGATACACCGCAAAGAACCGTTGCGTCTCCCCGGCCAATTCCTGCGCCGCCCTGCGCCCGGCCACCGTGGCTTTCGCCTCCGCCTCCCAGCCCGCCAAGTCCGGGCCGTCTTCCGGGCCGTCCACTTCCATAATTTCCAAAATCGCTTTCAGCAGATATTCCTGCTCCTGCACATCCTTGGCCGCCTGGGCTTCGTTCAACGCCTTCAGATACACAATCAAATCCGCCCGCGCATGGGGGTCCATCTGCACCAGCGCCACCACCGCACTCAACGCCCCGTGTCGCTGATCTTCATGTCGTTTCAATTTCGTTAATTTCGTTGCCGCGCTCATGTGATACTCCCGTCTTGTATGCCGCCCTTCAAAGAACCAATCCTGCGCACCACCAGTGTCTTGACCGCTTCATCCAGTCGGTTGGTCTTTTTCCAATATCCGTGAATCATCCAGATGGTCCGCCGGGCCTCGTGAATCCAGAAAAACAACCGCAGGTTTTTCTGGTGCAGATGTTCATCATCCAACCGCAACTCATAAAACGTCTCATTCCGGTAATGCACTTTGGAAAAATCCAAATCCGAACCCAGTTGCTCCTGCCGTCGTTTATCCAGCGGCCAGTGGTACAGCAGCCGCAACTGCGCCATCACCCACTGCTGTTCGCGCCGCGTTTGAAACAGCCCATGCCCCGGCACACTCTCCCGCCGCGCCTGCCGTATCGGACGCACCCGGAATAACCGCCCGGCACCGGCAGAATCATCCGCCCCAGCCGAATCGCGCAAGCTCTTTTTAACCATAGATGGCCTCGTCACAGGTGTTACAGTTTGTTACATTTTATTACACTTTACACCAATGTCAAGAAAATCCCAAAACCCCACTCACTCACCCTCCCCCCGCGTATTTTCGTTGCGTCGTAGCGCCGTTGCGTGAGACTCCCCCCGTCCCGCTTACTTCCAACCGCCCGCACTGGTACAATAGCCACGTACCATTAAGGAGCACGCTATGACTCTTTCCCCCCGGCATTGGCTTTCCATCGGCCTGTTCTGCGCCCTGGCCCCCCTGTCCATGGCTGCCAGTTCCGCCGGGGCCGTCGCGCTCCAGCAGGCCCTCGATACCCCCGTCACCCTCACCATCGAACGCACCGGCCTCGCCGCCGCGCTGGGCCGGCTGGCCAGCGAAGGCAAACTCAGCCTGCAAATTGACCCGCGCTGCTACGACCTGCTCCCCTACGGCGCGGAAACCCGCATCACCATCAACGCCCAGCGCATCGCCATCCGCAATGTCCTGAACGAATCCCTCACCCCGCTGGGGCTGGAAATGGTCGTCACCGGCGAAACCGCCCTCGTCCGCCCCACCCCCGCGCTGGCCCGCATGACCCGCCGCGTGGACTGGGAAGAGCTGAAACTCATCACCGACCTCCGCGCCAAAAAAGTCGAAAAACTCACCGATAATCTCCAGTCGGACCTGCGCACCGCGCTGGGCCGGCCGGAACTGACCATCGAAGTCGGCGACGTGGATAACGAACTCCAGCAAAAAGCCCTCGGCCTGATCCGCCCCAAGCTCCCCCTCAGCGCGGCCAGCGTGCTGGACCTCTACGCCCAGTCCATCGGCCACATCTGGCTGGTAGACCCCGCCACCGTCCGCCTGCTGACCCCGCGCGTCTGGAC
>JBAXGE010000178.1:0-4649 GCA_037139555.1 Phycisphaerae bacterium | reverse complement strand
GCCAAAATCAGTATCAGCGAATTTTACACCCCGCATTACCATATCGGGGCCAGCGACGTGTACCTGCGCGAGGTCACCCCGCGCGATGAGGCCGGCAATACCATCGGCGAAACCGTCTATGCCTTCAAGATGGACAACCCGACGATGTATGTCGAGGGGACCCCCATTTTCTGGTGGCCTTATCTGTCGGGTACGACCGACCGTTCGGACATTCCCCTGCGGCGGATCAATGCCGGGTACGGCAAGCAATACGGCTTGTTGATCGAGACCAAGTGGAACCTGCTGATGTTGCTGGGCCAGCCCTACGACCGCGATCAGGTGGCCAACATCAATTTCGACTATTTTGGCTCCAAGGGGTTTGGTACCGGCGTGGATGCCCGCTGGCAGAACTCCGACGGCAATGGTCTGTTGCGTTCCTACGGCATGCTGGATCATGGCAAAGATAATCTGGGCCGCACGCGCGAAGACATCGAGCACAAAGACGATACCCGCGGGCGGGTGATCGTGCGTGACCGGCGCAAACTTTCGGACGAATGGACCCTGCAAATCGAAGGGGCCTACGTCAGCGACCCGAACTACCTGGAACAGTACTTTGTCAATGAATTCAACACGGACAAAGAACCGGAAACCTCGCTGTATCTGAAGCGTCAGGTCAAAACCGAAGCCCTGACGTTTCTGGGCAAGTGGAACCTGTACGACTTTATGGCCAATGCAGACCTGTACGCCACGCAGTACAACACCGAAAAATCCCCGGAAATCAAATACTACCGCATCGGCGATGATCTGTTCGGCCTGCTGAGCTACTACAGCGAGAGCGGCTTTGCCAACGTCAACCACAGTTTCTCCACCGCCACGCCGGGCGAGTTAGCCCTGACCGGGTTGTACCCCGGCATCCTGCCCGGCCAGACGTTCAAAGATTACTACAAGACCCACGGTTGGACGGATAGTTCGGTCATGCGGTTTGACACCCGTCACGAAGTGTCGTTGCCGCTGCAACTGGGTTTTGTGAAGGTGGCGCCCTATGTGGGTGGTCGGCTAACCTGGTGGGATACGGCGTTTCCCGAAACCGGCGGTAATAATGACGGTCGTTTCCTCGGCAGCGCCGGCATACGGGCCTCCAGCCAATTCTGGCGGGTCTATGACGAGGTGGATTGGCCGCTCTTTGATGTGAAGCGCCTGCGCCATATTATCGAACCCCAATTCAATTTGTACACGGCGGCCACTTCGCGTGAATCCAGCGACCTACAGCCGTTTGATCGCGATGTCGAAGGCATCAACACCGCCAGCGGGGTGGAAATTGCCCTGCATCAACGCTTCCAGACCAAGCGCGGCCGGCCCGGCAACTGGAAAAATGTGGATTGGCTCACCGTCCGCACCAGTTACAACTACTTCTTCAATGATGTTAAAGCCGGGCCCTTCCCGACCAGCAATTCCTATCGCGGCATGTACATGGCCAGCCGGCCGGAGTTGTCGCTGGCCCAGGAATCGCTCAACAATCAGATTCGCTGGCAGATGGGCGAACGGACCCGCATGGAATTGGAAACCAGCTACGGCATGGAGACCAACCAACTGGAACAATACGCCGGTACGGTGGTGTTTGATCATACCCCCGCCATCAGCTATTACGTTTCCGACCGCTACATCCGCATCCCCGATACCGACATCTGGACGGTTGGCGCCGAATACCAACTCAGCCGCAAGTATACGCTGCAGGGTTCCTTCAGCTATGACATTGCCAAGAAAGAGAATGTAAGTTCCGAGTTCACCATCATCCGCGAACTGCCGCGTATGTTCCTGGCTTTGACTTTCAGCCAGAGTTGGAGTTCACTCAACGATACCACCATCATGGTCAGCCTGTGGCCGGAAGGTTTCAACGAAGTAGGTATCGGTTCTCCGCGCCGCTACCGCCAACCCAATCCGCTGGTTCCCTAAAGCCTGTATACGCGATGACCAAGGCTGATATCTCCCGCAATTTCGTCGGCCCAATAACCCCGAATCGTCAGGTGCAAACCTTGGCGCTCGGACCGTGGACGGCCGCGCAGATTCGGGTCCAAACCCAATCCGCCTATATCTGGCCCAGCGCGGCCCAGACGCTGATTACCCAGCACTGGCAGGCGCAAATGACCGCCGCTCAGGCCCATGGACGTCATCTGTTCAATGGCCCGGTATGGAATCTGTGCACTTGGGAACTCTCACCCGCCGGAACGCTGGAACTGCGTATGGAGCCCTCTGACTTTGCCACCTTTGTGGCCCGGGGCGGAGCCATCGGCGCGCAATTGCATCAGTATCGCACCCCGTGGCCATTGGGACCGTTGGGTAATTCCGCCCTGATCTGGCAGGATGGCCATTTCATCGCCGGGGTGCGTTCGCAGCGTACACTGCACTATGCCGATCACCTGCATGTCTTCGGCGGGATTCTTGACGCCGTGGACACGTCCGAGGCCCATCCGCTGCTGGCTCATTTGTACCGTGAATTGGAAGAGGAACTTGGTTTGCGGCCCGAGGATTATCTGGCCGAACCCACCGCTCTGGCGTTGTTTTACGAACCCAAACTAGCCCAACCCGAAATTATCTGGCTGGTCAAAGCCCACAACCGTGCCCCCCTGCAACCCGCCGGTATTGATGCCCATGAACACGGCACCTGTCAGCGCTGGCCCATTGACCACCCCTTGCCCGGTGATCACACCGCCACCCCGCTGCTACCGCTGGTGACGGCACTGGCACGGAAATTATTGGCGGACTGAGCCTGCGCTCGTGGTGCGACACCATGTTATTTTTCTAACTTGGTCGGATTCTGAATCGTGGACGGCGTTTCGATCAATAATTTCACGATCCGTATTCGCCGGGCCACCAGGGCTTCCCACGGCGTTCCGGCCACATCTTTCGCCAGCGCTTCCCATTGGGGCAGTGCCAAGGCCAGTTTCTCCGGTTTTAGCCCCGCGCTGGATTCCAATACTTCTGCGGCGCTGTAACGTTGCCGGAGCGACCAATCCTTGGCCACCGCAGCATCTTTGCGCAATTCGGTCACCTGTTGTTCAAACGCCGTTTTGGCCTCGGGTGTCAGATCAACAGCATACGGACCGGCCAAGACAGCGGTACACAGGAAGGTATGCCGTTCCCCGGCATTCGGCAGCGCCGCGCATAATTCCGTCATGGCACTGGCCCAGGCCGCGACCACCTGCGTGCGTTCCTCGGAGTAGGTTTTCAGCGGGACCAAACTCAACAGTAATTCCGCCTCGCGCCGCCGGGCATCCGCCGGGGTAATTTTCGCCACGGCTTTCATGCGTTCCCGTGCGACAGCGAGATTGGCCGCGCGGGCATCGGCCGATAATGCGGGCAACTGTAGCTGCTGCAATTCCAGCAACCACGTCAGGGCCGCCGTTTGTCGCTCCAGCGGGGCCTCTTTATGTTGGCGATCCAGTTCCACTTCCCACCGCACCGCACACCCCAGCGCCCGCGCCTGCTCCGCCATCGCCGCACACGCATCGCCGGGCATCCATTCGTCTTTGGCTCCGCCCAAAATAGCATAGGCCAGATGCTTGGCATTGGGCTTGTCCAAGATGCCGCCAGCCCCCATTAAGACGCACCCCGCATAGTGTTCCGGCTTGCGTCGGACCAGCCGCATACCGTCGGCACTGCCCCCGCTCATGCCGATGACCAACCGCAGCGTGGGATGAGCCCGCACCTGCCGGGCCACCAGATCGGCCAGGACCGCATCGGCGATGGTATTCTTGAGTCCCTGTATCTTGCCATTGCTGATCCCGTCAATCCCCAGCAGAATCACCCCCTGCGCCTCGGCCCAGGCTTCATAGGGTTTCAGTTTGGTCTTGCCACTGGGGTTCTGGTTGATCAGCAGGGGAAAAATGCGCTCCGGGTCTTGGGCATACACCTTGGGCAGATACAATTTATAGTGCGCCTCGGTGTTGGCCTCCGCAGTAAGTTTCTGGGTAACCCCCACTTGCAGCGCCACGTTAGGTTGCGTCTGCGCGGGTGCACTTTGATTCGTTGCCGATTGCCCCCAAACCACACCTCCCGCCAACGCAAGCATACCGCATGCCAATCCGCGCCATAATGTTACATATCGCATAGTTCATTACCTCGGGATGATTGCACTGTTCCGTTTCCAGAGTGATAACGCCAACCCCAACAATACTATTGCTTACTATCCACCTAAAAGTATAGCGCACCCGCAACCTTTCGCTATTGCGTAGCTCACCCTTGGACCACCCTGCCGACCGCGCCGCCCCCGATTGACAGCCAGCGCCACCAATCTATACTACTGCCTTCTACGGCGGAGAGACCGCCCGTGCACGGTACGGGTATCCTCGTCACTTTTAAGGCTTTTTAAGGAGCTGGCATATGGCTGGTAAGATGGTTTATTACTTTGGCAAGGGCAATTCCGAAGGTTCCGCCAAAGACAAGATGTTGCTCGGAGGCAAAGGTGCCAACCTCGCGGAAATGTGCAACATGGGCCTGCCCGTACCGCCCGGATTCACCATCAGCACCGAAACCTGCGCCGCCTATTACAAGTCCGGCGAAAAGTTCCCCGACGGCCTCGTGGAACAAGTCAAAGAAAACATCGCCAAGCTCGAAGCCCAGACCGGCAAGAAACTCGGCGACCCCAAAAACCCCCTGCTGGTCTCCTGCCG
>JBAXGE010000177.1:0-4760 GCA_037139555.1 Phycisphaerae bacterium | reverse complement strand
ACCCAGTTGCAGCTACGTCCCCTTCCGCTGGCGTGCGGATGTGGAAATGACGCTGGCGCCCAGTGATCCAGATGATGTGGTGTAAGCAGCGAGCGGGTGGAGAGTTCTCCCAGCCCGCGACGTAATGGCCCATGCTATCAAGTTCTTCTTGCTGGCCAATGCCTGGCAAGCTTCAATTCCATAGTAAGGCTATTTAGATAAGTCAGGATTTTGTGATGCGTCGTCCCATCGTCATGAGCAAAAGCCAGACCACCATCCGCGTCCACCCCGGAACGCGGGCATTGAAAGGCGCACTGGCCAGCACCAAGGGAAAAGGCATGCCCTTTTCGAAGATTCGCGCATCGATAAGCCGTGGCCTCATTCGATGAAGACTTCCGCAAGTTTCCCGATGTGCAGGTCAAAAAGGATTAATATTTAACAGCGCTTAATTCCCACCCGGTACTTCGATATTCCCGCGCGGGCGGACGAAGGTGAAGCCGTTGTTGCCTTGGAAGATTTCCCACTTGATGCGGTCGGCTTCGACGGTGCCTTCAGGGCGGACGGCGGCGGCGGGATTCGTGGGCGTGCCGATGGCTTCGGCGCGGTTATGTTGGGCGTCGAATTCCAAGGTCCCCGCCGAAAGCAGCGCCTGATTGAATTCCAGAATCGCCCCGGTGGTGGCGGTGACTTTGGCGATTTTCATATCGCCGCCAGCCCCCAGCGTCATGGGATTGCCGGTGGCGCTCTTTTCGCCGCGCTGCATGGTGGTGGTCAATTCCTGACACTTCATCTTCACCAGGGCCGCATCGCCTTCGGGCGGGTTGTCCTGATTGGGCAACTTCATCCCCTTGGCGGGTTTATGCACCATGGCCAC
The DNA here is from genome assembly GCA_037139555.1 of Phycisphaerae bacterium. GTDB lineage: Bacteria > Planctomycetota > Phycisphaerae > WQYP01 > WQYP01 > JBAXGE01. The sequence continues at coordinate 3,907 of JBAXGE010000177.1, read as the reverse complement.
ATCCTTCTTGAGGAGGATGGTGCCATCGCTGCTCTGGTAACGCAGCCCATCGGACCAGGTAAAGGCCGTCTGCCCGCGGGCACTGGCCTGGGCGGTGGGGTTTTCCGGCCGCGAATCCACCACCAGCATTTCACCCTTGCCGGGGATATCCAGCACCTGCGTGGTTTCGGAATAGTTCAGCGTCTTGCCCTTGAAGAACATCTCGGTCAGTACCGTGCGATGATCCTTGGGGTCCAGTGTGCGCCCGGTGGCGACGACCTGGCCATCGGCATAGATGCTATCCAGCTTCATCCGCTGGGCATCGGTCGTAACCGCGCCGTCATGAGCCAGCTTTACCAGCAGGTTATCGCAAGTCATACGACTTTCCTGATCGGCCTTGCCCACCAGTTGCGCCTCGATGGGACCACGGAACGTGACTTCCTGTTTGATCGAGTCATAGACCATATCCTTGGCCCAGTTCACACGCACCGGCTGATCGCCCTTGGTGCCCGCGGCCAGCATAAACCAGCCCGGTCCCGGGACGCGGGCGCCCTGGGGCTTTTGGGTCAGTTCCAGCGTCTGGCCGGTCATGCTGTTGTTGCCTTGGGCAATGGTGGCCCAGGCCTCGGGGTTGGCTCCGGCAGCGCTATGCAATACGGCCGTACCCGCGACCACATCCGCATCCAGTCGGTCGCACTTGGCGGCGATGGGTTGCGGGCCATAGCCCGACAAATCCACCAGCGTGGTGCCCACGGCCACCAGCGTACGAGCGTTAAAATTAAAGCCCCCGCCGGTCGTCTGGCCGCGCGGTTCCAATTGCACCGTCATATCCTGCGTGCGGATACTTTGCCGGCGTTTGAAGGCGCTCTGTCCGGCTTCGAACTGATGCCCGGTGGCCGCCACATCCCCCTTGGCCAGCACTTCGCTCAACAGCGGCAACTGCCCCGGACGCGGCGTGGAATTAATAACGAGATTATTGCAGACCAGTTCATCCGCCGGGCTGTCGGCGGCGCGGTTGCGGCCCGAATAGGCCCGCACCTTGCCGGTGGCGATGAGTTTTTCGAGGCCCTGATTTTGTCCGGGCACGGAGGCCAGCGTGGCATCAATCACTTCACCCTGCAAACCCGCCACGCCATCCTGCACACTGGCGCCGCCAGTCAGACGGATATGCCGGGCCACTTGGATGGTGCGTTTGGGCTGCGCGGGATCGGTCTGATTTTCATAGCTGACCACCATGCGGTCCTGCCAGATGGCCACCACATTGCCGGTCTTGGCTTCGGCATTGGCCGCGCCGCGGCGCATGGCGCCATTGGCCACATCAATCCGGCCCGGGCCCAGCAGATTCACCTGCCCCTGGGCCTCGGTCATATCCAGCCCGCGACAGACCAAATTGCCCATCTGCGGATCGGCCATGCGGACCGGGGTCTTTTCGTCGCCGCGCAGGCGCAGCGTCTGCGTGCCGGTTTGATAGAACAAACTCAAAGCCCGCGCCCAACGGCCCGCGCCATCCTGCAACGTCACAGGAGTCTCGGCGGTACCACCGGCTTCCAGCGCGACATCGTCGTCGCTGGCCAGCAGGTCGGGGGCGGTCTCGGGCCGCATTTCCATGGAACCAGTCCAGGTCAGGACCAAATCTTCATCGCGAATGTCATCATTACCCATCAAGCCAAACGTGCCCCGACCCGAGGTTTTTGTTTGCTGGACATACGTCACTGGCGCCGCCAGCAACGGCATCCCGCCGGGCATAGTTGGTTCGGGCATCGTTGGGCCGGGCAGTTCGACCTGTTTGGTCTTATCAGCGGAGGGCGCTTCGACGGGCTTGAAGGCGAACAACAGTGCCAACGTCTGGGCGGCCAGTTCGCGCTGGCCCACTTTGGCCAATACATCCTTACCGAAATTCAAGCGGTACACCGAACGCGGCCCCCCTGCCACAACAGCGGGTTTGGAACTCGGCGCAGTCTTGGTATCGGTCTGGCCGGTCAGATTCAGCGCCTGGCGCCCCACCTGCCGGACCACAATTTTGTTCCCCTCTTCGATGCGCAGATATTCGATGCGTTTCTGGTCGGTGTTAAAGGCCACGGTCACATTGCGGCCATCAAAGAACACCCGTTCGCCGCGGACTTCGATCTTGCCGGGGCTGGTCAGCAGACGCTGGGAGTAGTCCAGGTCCACATCCTGATCCATACGGGCCTGAATCTGGCCGGGTTGCATTTCATTGCTGTCAAATTTGAAGGTGGTGGCCGGCCCGATGGTCATGCGCACATCGCCCATCAGCACAGCGCCTTTGGGAATCGGCTTGGAGATGGTCATATCGCCCCCCAGCGTATCCACCCGCAGTTTACATTTATCGGCGGTGACCACCACCATCTGGCCATTGGCGGCATAATAGATCACGCGCGGTTTTTCCAGCAGATACACGCCCGGTGCACCCGGCTCGGAACGTTTGGCGGTGAGGAGGAATTCCATGGTGCCATCGGGCTTGCGGGCCTCGAAGGTGGGGTTGTTGACGGCTTTGTCCAAGCGCTGATTGGGGGTGATGGTGGTGGGACCCGTGCTGCCCAGCCCGGTACCGGTGAGATACTGGTAGACCAGGAAGGCGGCAATAAAGACCACCAAGCCAACGGCGAATAAGACCACTTTTTTGGTCATGGGCAATCCTTCCGCAAACAAGCCGCGAGCCAAACTCGCATCGGACCGTAAACCGTTGATGTTACCAGATTTCCGACGAAAGGCATCCCAAAAAGGGAGAAAACCTGACCAGCAATTTAAGGGGAAAGGCCGGAGTGGGATTCGAACCCACGAATCGCGGATTTGCAATCCGCTCCATTAGACCACTCTGGCATCCGGCCCAGAGGTTTTACATCATAGCGGACGGCAGGGCTTTCGCCAAGTTACTTCGCCAAACTGACAATCACTTGCCAGTGGGCGGGAGTCACGGGTATGACCGACAGCCGGGGGAGCCGCAGCAAATCAAAACCCGCCAAAGTAGGCAAGGTCTTCATGGTGGCCAGAGTTACGGGATGGGCCAATGCCGGACCGGCCGACAAAGTCACTACGACCAGTTTGGCATCCTTGGGATCGGCCTGAGGCCCAGCGACCACTCGGGCCTGGCCAACGACGGCCTTTTCACTCCCCGTATGATAAATCAGTACTTCATCCCCCACCTTCATCGCCCGTAAGTGCTTTAGCGCCAAAGCATTAGTGACGCCATCCCAAACGGCGGTCTTCGCTTTCTGCAAATCGGCAAAGCTATAAGTGCCCGGTTCGGTTTTTAAGAGCCAGTTAGCCATGGACGATCCCATAAATGCCAATCTTAAATATCATACTCACTACCCGCAGGCAGGGCGCCGAGTTCGCGGAGGTAGCTTTGAATGCGCCCCTGCAGGACGGCGGTATCGCTGTCAGCAGATAATTCGCTCTGGCACTGCTGGGCACCACTGCGCACTGTCACGTGCAAGGCCGGAGCGATTTGGGCATGCAGTACGATCAGATTGGCCCGTTCGAGCCAAAGCTGGGTTTCACTAATCACGGGCGCATCCACGAGCAGGGTCGGGTGGCCGGCACGCAGCAGCACACGCTCCAGACTTTGCAGCGCGGGCAATACCTGCTCCACCGGCCCGGCCAGCGTCACGGTCGCGGCGGTCTGGCCCATGTAACGCTGCCGCTGGGCGGCATCCACGGGGCCGAACTGGTCGCCGGAATCATGCTGCGGCTGCAGCACCATGCCCGCGGCCACGGTGATATGCGTCTGGCGGTCAATCAGCACAAACGAACCCGTCGCGCGCGATTCCTGATAATCATCGGCAAAGATCGGCTTGGCTAGTTCCAGTTGTACGGTGCCCAAATCATTCATCTGCAAACGGCTGGACGCCACGCCATTGAGCGTCTTGAGGTCTACGCGCTGCTGCACCTGCGTCAGTTTGGCCGG
>JBAXGE010000176.1:0-4853 GCA_037139555.1 Phycisphaerae bacterium | reverse complement strand
ACCGTGTAGGTTTTAACCTGATTATCGTCTTTGCAACCAACGACGAAACCGGGCAGGACGGCCAGAACGGTCCAGGTTAATAACAGACCCAACCGCAGGAATAATCGTTTCGACATCTTTATTCACCTCCGCATAAGTGACTTGTGGCCAGTATCTTAACCGAAAGCTTAGGGAAGTATACCTCTTCATCCTGATTTCGCCCCCCAGACGATCATAGGAAAACCGTTAGGATTTAACCTAGCGCCTTGCATCCGATCCCATTCGCCCATACAAATACGTTTCTGGGCGTAACCTTGCCACGGTCTTATGGGCAAGCGACAACGAAATTACCGCCATCGGCATGGCCCGAGGAGCTTGGTTGAGCACAGGACCTTTATTTTTTATCTCTGCGGCCGAACACAGCGGTGACCTGCTGGGCGGGGCGTTGATTCGCGTCTTGCGGATGCGTTATCCCGATGCCCGGTTTGTCGGGGTGGGTGGCCCCGCCATGGCGGAGGCGGGTTGCGAACTACTGGCGGACCCCACGGATCACAGTGCGATGTTGACCGGGGCGTTCGGACAGGTGGGGTATTGGTTCAAACTGATGAAGGTAATTGACGCGTATTTGCGTACTCATCGGCCGGCGGTGGTGATTCCCATTGACTCCCCTACCATTAACCTGCGCATTGCCCGTAAAGCCAAACGGCACGGCTTGAAGGTCTGTTATTATGTGGCCCCGCAAATGTGGGCCTGGGGCGCCTGGCGGATCGGGCGTTTGCGGCGTGATGTGGACCGGGTTTGTGCGGTACTCCCCTTCGAGCCGGCGTGGTTTGCCCAGCGCGGCGTGGCATGTACCTATGTGGGCCACCCGATGTTCGACCAGCCGGGGGATTCGCCCGCTTACGATCCCGCCCAAGTCTCCCCACCACTAGCCACGCCTCTGGAAGCCGGATACCGCGTGGCGCTATTACCCGGTTCCCGGTCCGGGGAAGTCAGTGCCAACCTGCCGATTATGCTGGCCGTCATACGACAATTACGTCATAAACTCGGTGACGACATCGTGATCACCGTGGCGGCGGCCAGTGCGGCCCGCGAAGAACAAATCGTGGCCTTGATCCCGGAGGCCGAGAAAGAAGATTACGACCTCCGTACCGGGTGTACCGATGCCGTTATCCGCTGGGCCGATGTGGTGCTGACAGTCAGCGGGACCGCCACGCTACAGGTAGCCAAACATCAGCGCCCCATGATTATTTTGTATGCCCTGCCGGCGTGGAAATGGTGGTTGGTCGGGCGGTGGCTGGTGCAAACCCCGTATCTGTCGCTGGTCAATATTTTGGCAGGTGAAGAACTGGTGCCGGAATACATGCCTTTCTGGGGCAAACCGGATGCACTCGCACAAGATTTGGCGGAAATGTTGCAGGACCTGGAATGGCGGCAACGTCTGAGCAAAGACTTGGCCACACTGACCGCTCCGCTGCATCCCGATGCGGCTCAAACCGCCGCTGGGCGGGTGGCCGGAGTGGTAGCCGATTTGTGTGGCTCTGCTTAGTCGGTCACGGCCGGGTCGTGGCGGTGCCCAGTTCCTTGCTGACCTTGGCTTTGTCTTTAATGAGCTTAGTTTTCTCGACGATTTCCTTCTTGCGGGCCGCTTCTTTTTCCGCTACCCGCTTGGCGCTTTCGCCCACTTTTTCGTCGATCAGGGTACCGATCAATTCGTCCAGTTTGCCCGGTTCACCGCTGTTATAGCGGAGCAAACCATCGCGATCAAATACCGCAATCCAAGGGGTCCGCTGTACGGCCAAACGGCCAGCCAGGGGATTATTCCAAGGACGCTGCGGATCGAAAATCTGCGGCCAGGTAACTTTTTTATCCTTGTTCAGGTTCTGGAACGAAGTGAGATTGTCCAATTTTTCATCATGCACAACGCCAATAATCTGGAGTCCCTTGGCGGCGTATTTTTCCTTCAATTCGACCATCGTCGCCAGATCACGCCGGCCCCCGTCTGCGGTGGGCGACCAGACCTGAAACAGCGTGACTTTGCCTTTGATCCGCTGGCCATCCAAGGCCTGACCCGTGAGGGTCTGGGTGGCAAAGGTCAAGGGTTGGTCAATCCGCGGCCAGTTCTGATATTGTTTCGCCCGCGGACTGGTCAATTCTTTCATCAGCATATCATGGCATTTTTCTTTCAATTCCGGCGTGGCGGGGCCATAGTCTTTCATCAGATCCACCACCCGGCTCAGACTGTCATTTTGGGGCGCCAGTTTGCCCAGACCATGCACCGTGTCGTAAACCTTTTCCTGGGCTTCCGGATCATCCGAAGCATTCCACCAATCACGCAATGCCAGAGCGGCCTTACCGTAAAACGCGTGTTCCGGATTACTCGTCTTGGCCACGTTGTCCAACGCTTTGGTAGCGGTTTCATCACCCAAAGCAGATAGCATTGCCATGTTCCGGATTTGCCGGCTTATATCCGCAGTAGGGTCGTTCTTTTCAATTTTGACCAATTCTTCGATCAGATCATTTTGCTTCCTGAGCAGCGGGGTGATTTTGGGGGCCATTTCCTGACGGTACTTGGGGGATAATGCCCGGCCAAAGCCCCCCGCCTTGTAAATCTCCGCTTCGGTTTCATTCAGGGCAGTACGAACCACAGCCCGGGTATTGGTTGGTCCCTCGGCATAGAGCGGAGTCCAGGGGGTAAGTCCCGCCAATACGGCCACTAAAAGTCCCTGACTGAGTACATGCATTAGCTTCATGTTTGATTCCTTCTTTAGACCCATACAAGTCCAACGACTCAAGCTCATGAAAGTTACAGATCAGCAAATTTCAGGGCTTGGCTGGCTGACTGGCGGCCGCTTTCTTGGCGTTGAATTCCGTTTTAATCCGCAGGGTTTCCGCCAAAACCCGCTTCTTTTCCTGTTCCGCCTGTTCAGCAATACGCTTGGTGCTTTCACCAGGCTTTTCCGCCACTACTTTTTCCACGACGGCCTCGATTACATTACCACCATCGCTGGAATTGAGCCGCAAAATACCATCGCGGTCAATCACCACCGTCCAAGGGGTCATGCCAGTCCGAAAGCGTTCGGCCAGAGGGTTCCATTCTTTGCGTTTCAGGTCGTAACAATGGGTCCAGGGCATGGCCACTTCGGTCTTGCTGGTAAGAAATGCAGCCACATTCTCGGGCCGGCTTTCATGGGCCACGCCGATGATTTCCAGGCCAGCGGCCTTATGGATCGAATGCAGTTTGTTGAGCACTTCCAAATCGCGTTTGCCGTTCTGCCAGGTTGGCGACCAAAAATGTACCAGCAGCACCTTGCCCTTCAGTCGGGTGGAATCCAAGGCTTGATTGTTGACCGTGAGTGTCTGAAATGCGAACGGATGATCAATCCGTGGCGCGGTGCGATAATTCTGGGCAAAGTCCGAGGTCAGGTCTTTCAGCAAAATCTGGTCACAACGCTGTTGCAGGTCCGGAGTGCTGGGGGCATGTTCGCGCATCATGTTGATCACCCGGGCCAGACTTTCACTCTTGGGCCCACTGCGGACCAATTCTTTGGCCCGTTCAAATACTTTTTCCTGGGCATCGGGGTCCCCCGCCCCCTGCCACCAATCGCGCAACAACAGCGCCGAACGACCATAAAATGCGTGCTCCGGATTGGGCGATTTGGCCAAGGCTTCCAGACTGCGTTTCGAGCCTTCATCACCGAGTACCGCCATCAGGGCCGCATTGCGTATCTGCCGGTCCAGGTTTTGATCGGTAACTTTGGTGTTGGTTTTGCGGTTATATTCGTCCACCAATTCGTTCTGCTTGCGCAGCACTTCCATCATCTTGGCACTGGCATTGGCCCGCTCGTCGGGCTGCACCATCTTGCCCGGTCCCCCGGCTTGCCACAGCTTATTTTCCTGTTCGTCAATGCTGACCCGCAGCAGATCGGGAGTAGGACCATCGGCAGGCGGTAATTGGGCGAATACCGAACCCAAGAGCCAAGCACCCAGCACCAAGGCTAATTTTGAGCCCATATGCTTACACTGTAAACGTGCCATGCCATACCTCCAGAGATATTGTTACAACGCACCAGCCACGGGATTATTCCGCCCCGACCACCAAACCGCACCTTGGGTCGGTGGATCGCCGATGGTTTGAGGTCCCGGCCAGAAATGCACTCAGTCGAATTCATTGCCCTTGAAGGTGTGCCCCAGATAGGTTTGGCGAACCAGTGGATTGTTGATCAGGTCGCGGGGCGCGCCTTGAGCCAAGACCTTGCCGTCCGAGATAATGATTGCCCGGTCACACACTTCCAGCGTACGTTCCACGTTGTGATCCGTAATCAGGATAGCTTTATCCAACACCTGCCGGAGTTGGCGAATTTCACGTTGCAGGTCCTCGACCGCGATCGGATCCACCCCGCTGAAGGGCTCGTCAAGCAGGATCAGTGATGGGTTGGTAATCAGGGAACGGGCAATTTCGAGTTTGCGGCGTTCTCCGCCGGATAAGGTGGCGGCTTTTTGGCTGCGATTCTTGGTCAGATCAAATTGTTCCATCAGCCGGTCGGCTTCTTCGTGCCGCTGGGCCCGTGATTTGCTGGTGGTTTCCAGAATGGCCATCAGGTTTTGTTCAACCGTCAGGCGTTGGAACACGCTGGGTTCCTGAGACAGATAGCCCATCCCCTTGCGGGCGCGTTGGTACATGGGCAGCTTGGTAACATCATGGCCGTCAAAGATCACCTCGCCACCATCGGGGGTAATCATCCCCACCACACTGCGGAAGGTGGTGGTTTTCCCTGCGCCATTACGCCCCAGCAACCCCACCACTTCATGGTGACCCACCTCGAAGCTAACGTGATTGACGACCGTGCGGCCACCATAACGTTTCACGAGAT
>JBAXGE010000175.1:0-4854 GCA_037139555.1 Phycisphaerae bacterium | reverse complement strand
ATCTCGTGAAACGTTATGGTGGCCGCACGGTCGTCAATCACGTTAGCTTCGAGGTTGGCCACCATGAAGTGGTGGGGTTACTGGGCCGGAATGGCGCGGGGAAAACCACCACCTTCCGCAGTGTGGTGGGCATGATTACCCCCGATGGCGGTGAGGTGATCTTTGACGGCCACGATGTCACCAAGCTGCCCATGTACCAACGCGCCCGCAAGGGGATGGGCTATCTGTCGCAGGAACCCAGCGTGTTCCAGCGTCTGACCGTGGAACAAAACCTGATGGCCATTCTGGAAACCACCAGTAAATCACGGGCCCAACGGCATGAAGAAGCCGCCCGGCTGATGGAACAGTTTGATCTGACCAAGAATCGCAGCCAAAAAGCCGCCACCTTATCCGGCGGAGAACGCCGCAAACTCGAAATTGCCCGTTCCCTGATTACCAACCCATCACTGATCCTGCTTGACGAGCCCTTCAGCGGGGTGGATCCGATCGCGGTCGAGGACCTGCAACGTGAAATTCGCCAACTCCGGCAGGTGTTGGATAAAGCTATCCTGATTACGGATCACAACGTGGAACGTACGCTGGAAGTGTGTGACCGGGCAATCATTATCTCGGACGGCAAGGTCTTGGCTCAAGGCGCGCCCCGCGACCTGATCAACAATCCACTGGTTCGCCAAACCTATCTGGGGCACACCTTCAAGGGCAATGAATTCGACTGAGTGCATTTCTGGCCGGGACCTCAAACCATCGGCGATCCACCGACCCAAGGTGCGGTTTGGTGGTCGGGGCGGAATAATCCCGTGGCTGGTGCGTTGTAACAATATCTCTGGAGGTATGGCATGGCACGTTTACAGTGTAAGCATATGGGCTCAAAATTAGCCTTGGTGCTGGGTGCTTGGCTCTTGGGTTCGGTATTCGCCCAATTACCGCCTGCCGATGGTCCTACGCCCGATCTGCTGCGGGTCAGCATTGACGAACAGGAAAACAGGCTGTGGCAAGCCGGGGGACCGGGCAAGATGGTGCAGCCCAACGAGCGGGCCAATGCCAGTGCCAAGATGATGGAAGTGCTGCGCAAGCAGAATGAATTGGTGGATGAATACAACCGCAAAACCAACACCAAAACCACCGATCAAAACCTGGACCGCCAGATTCGCAATGCGGCCCTGATGGCGGTACTGGGTGATGAAGGTTCAAAACGCAGCCTGGAAGCCGTGGCTAAATCGCCCAATCCGGAGCATGCGTTTTATGGCCGGTCCGCATTATTGCTGCGCGATTGGTGGCAGGGCGCGGGGGACCCCGATGCCCAGGAAAAAGTATTCGAACGGGCCAAAGAATTGGTCCGCAGTGGGCCCAAGAGTGAAAGTCTGGCCCGGGTGATCAACATGATGCGCGAACATGCCCCCAGCACTCCGGACCTGCAACAGCGTTGTGACCAGATTTTGCTGAAAGACCTGACCTCGGACTTTGCCCAGAATTATCGCACCGCGCCACGGATTGATCATCCGTTCGCATTTCAGACACTCACGGTCAACAATCAAGCCTTGGATTCCACCCGACTGAAGGGCAAGGTGCTGCTGGTACATTTTTGGTCGCCAACCTGGCAGAACGGCAAACGCGATTTGGAAGTGCTCAACAAACTGCATTCGATCCATAAGGCCGCTGGCCTGGAAATCATCGGCGTGGCCCATGAAAGCCGGCCCGAGAATGTGGCTGCATTTCTTACCAGCAAGACCGAAGTGGCCATGCCCTGGACCCATTGTTACGACCTGAAACGCAAAGAATGGAACCCTCTGGCCGAACGCTTTCGGACTGGCATGACCCCTTGGACGGTGGTGATTGACCGCGATGGTATTTTGCGGCTCAATTCCAGCGATGGTGGTAATGTAATCGATGCCATCGTGGAAAAAGTCATGGCCGAAAGACCCGGCGACAGCACCAAACGCATCGCCGAACAGGCGGAACAGGAAAAGAAGCGGGTTTTGGCGGAATCCCTGCGGATTAAAACGGAATTCAACGCTAAGAAAGCCGCCGCCAGTCAGCCGGCCAAACCTTGAGAAAGTGGTTTGTCTGTAACTTTCGTGAGCTTTAGCCGTTGGACTTGTATGGTCCTAAGGAAGGAACCAATCATGAAGCTAACGCATGTACTCAGTCAGGGACTTTTGGTGGCCGTATTAGCGGGACTTACCTCTTGGGGGGCGCTCTATGCCGAGGGACCAACCAATACCCGGGCCGTGGTTCGTACCGCCATGAATGAAACGGAAGCAGAAATATACAAGGCGGGGGGCTTTGGCCGCGCGTTATCTCCGAAGCACCGTCAGGAAATGGCGCCCAAAATCACCCCTTTACTCAAAAAGCAAAATGATTTGATTGAAGAATTGGTCAAGATCGAAAAGAATGACCCAACCGTGGATGTCAGCCGACAAATCCGCAATATGGCCCTGCTCTCCGCCTTGGGTGATGAAACGGCGACCAAATCGTTGGATACTGTGGCCAAAGCGAGTAACCCGGAGCACGCATTTTACGGCAAGGCCGCCCTAGCCCTGCGTGATTGGTGGAATGCCTCGGATGACCCGGAAGCCCAGGAAAAGGTTTACGACACGGTGCATGGTCTGGGCAAACTGGCGCCCCAGAATGACAGCCTGAGCCGGGTCGTGGACTTGATGAAAGATTACGGCCCCGCCACGCCGGAACTGAAAGAGAAATGTCATGACATGCTGATGAAAGATCTGACCAGTCCGCGGGCCAAACAATATCAGAACTGGCCGCGCGTTGACCAGCCGTTGACCTTTGCCACCCAGACCCTATCGGGGCAGGCCTTGGATGGCCAGCGAATCAAAGGCAAAGTCACGCTGTTTCAGGTCTGGTCGCCTACGGCCGAAGGTGGCCGGCGTGATCTGGCCGCGATAGCCACATTGCATGAAAAATACACCGCCAAGGGGCTCCAGATTATTGGTGTCGTGCACGAGCCCAAGCTGGAAAATCTCACTTCGTTCCAGAACCTGAACAAGGATAAAAAAGTCACTTGGCCACAGATTTATGATCCGCAACATCCACTCAGTAATCCTCTGGCCGGGCGGTTGGCCGTACAGCGGACCCCTTGGATTGCGGTATTTGATCGCGATGGTTTGCTCCGCTATAACAGCGCAGAACCGGGCAAACTAGACGAATTGATCGCGACTCTGCTTGAGGAAAAAGTGGGCGAAAGCGCCAAACGCGTGGCGGAAAAGGAAGCGGCCCGCAAGAAAGACATAGTCGAGAAAACCAAACTTATCAAAGATAAGGCGAAAGTCAGTAAGGAAATTGGGACCGCCACGACCCGGCCGTGACCGACTAAGCAGCGCCACACAAATCGGCTACCACTCCGGCCACCCGCCCGGCGGCAGTTTGGGCCGCATCAGGATGCAGTGGGGCGGTGAGTGTGGCCAGGTCTTTGCTCAGACGTTGTCGCCATTCCAGATCCTGCAACATTTCCGCCAAATCTTGTGCGAGCCTATCCGGTTTGCCCCAGAAGGGCATGTATTCCGGCACCAATTCTTCCCCCGCCAAAATATTGACCAGCGACAGATACGGGGTTTGCACCAGCCACCGCCCGACCAACCACCATTTCCACGCCGGCAGGGCATACAAAATAATCATGGGGCGCTGATGTTTGGCTACCTGTAGCGTGGCGGTCCCGCTGACTGTCAGCACCACATCGGCCCAGCGGATAACGGCATCGGTACACCCGGTACGGAGGTCGTAATCTTCTTTCTCGGCCTCCGGGATCAAGGCCACGATTTGTTCTTCGCGGGCCGCACTGGCCGCCGCCACGGTGATCACGATGTCGTCACCGAGTTTATGACGTAATTGTCGTATGACGGCCAGCATAATCGGCAGGTTGGCACTGACTTCCCCGGACCGGGAACCGGGTAATAGCGCCACGCGGTATCCGGCTTCCAGAGGCGTGGCTAGTGGTGGGGAGACTTGGGCGGGATCGTAAGCGGGCGAATCCCCCGGCTGGTCGAACATCGGGTGGCCCACATAGGTACATGCCACGCCGCGCTGGGCAAACCACGCCGGCTCGAAGGGGAGTACCGCACAAACCCGGTCCACATCACGCCGCAAACGCCCGATCCGCCAGGCGCCCCAGGCCCACATTTGCGGGGCCACATAATAACAGACCTTCAAGCCGTGCCGTTTGGCTTTACGGGCAATACGCAAGTTGATGGTAGGGGAGTCAATGGGAATTACCACCGCCGGCCGATGAGTACGCAAATACGCGTCAATTACCTTCATCAGCTTGAACCAATAGCCCACCTGCCCGAACGCCCCGGTCAGCATCGCACTGTGATCCGTGGGGTCCGCCAGCAGTTCACAACCTGCCTCTGCCATGGCGGGTCCGCCCACCCCGACAAACCGGGCGTCGGGGTAACGCAGCCGCAAGGCGCGGATCAACGCCCCACCCAGCAGGTCTCCGCTGTGTTCGGCCACCGAGATGAAAAACAAAGGGCTCGTGCTCAACCAGACTCCTTGGACCATGCCGAGAGCAGTAATTTCATAACCGTATGCCGTTATTTCAACGGCAACGTTACGACCAGAAGCCTATTTGTATGGGCGAATGGGATCGGATGCAAGGCGCTAGGTTAAATCCTATTCGTTTTCCATGTTGGTAAGGTGTTCAGAATCAGGATGAACAGGTATACATCTCGCGATTTTCGGTTAAGATACGCAGCACAAGTCACTTATGCGGAGTTGAATAAAGATGTCGAAACGATTATTCCTGCGGTTGGGTCTGTTATTAACCTGGGCAGTTCTGGCCGTCTTGCCCGGTTTCGTCGTTGGTTGCAAAGACGATAATCAGGTTAAAACCTACACGGT
>JBAXGE010000174.1:0-4872 GCA_037139555.1 Phycisphaerae bacterium | reverse complement strand
GTGCGTTATCGCATTGACGGCGTGTGTATGGAACGCGATAACATTCCCAAACGCATGCAGGGCCCGGTGTTAGCGCGTATCAAGATTATGTCCGGCATGGATATCGCCGAAAAACGTCTGCCGCAGGACGGCCGTATCAAGATGTCCATTGACGGCTCACGCATTGACTTCCGCGTAAGTTCCTTGCCGGGCTATCATGGCGAATCTACCGTATTGCGTATTTTGCGGCCTGATAATGTCAATGTTGGTGTACAGGCACTCGGCTTTGAAGAAGACGACTATCAGCGTTTCAAGCGTATTATTTCGCGGCCCAATGGTATCTTTCTGGTCACCGGCCCCACGGGTTCGGGTAAGACTACGACGCTTTATGCGGCTCTGGCCGAACTTAACAAGCCCGACCGTAAGATTATCACGGCGGAAGACCCGGTCGAATATAACTTCCCCGGCATTAACCAATGCCAGGTTCGCGATATTATTGGCTTGAGTTTTGCGAAGATTCTCCGGGCCATGTTGCGTCAGGCGCCCAATATCATTCTGGTCGGTGAAATCCGCGATTTGGAAGTGGCGGAAGTGGCAATTCAGGCCGCGCTTACCGGGCATTTAGTGTTCAGTACGCTGCACACCAACGATGCGCCCTCGGCGGTGACCCGTTTGATTGATATGGGTGTGAAACCCTTCCTCGTGGCCAGTTCGATTCAGGCCATCATGGCCCAGCGCTTAATTCGTGTACTGTGCAAGGAATGTCGCGCTCCCGATCCCAATCCGGACCGGCGTATGCTGCAACTTATGGGCTTGACCGACCGTGATATCGAAGGCCGCACCCTGTATAAAGCCGTGGGCTGTCCCAAGTGTAACAACACGGGGTATCGTGGCCGCAAAGGTATTTTTGAAATGCTCTCGATGAATGCCGAAGTGCGGGAATTAGCCTTTAAGCGGGCCCCCACCAATCAAATCCGCAAGGCGGCCAAAGCCACGGGTATGCGTTCGCTGTTGGAAGACGGGCGGATCAAGATTCTCTCGGGGATCAGTACCTTGGAAGAAGTCGCCCGGACCACCCAGGCGGAAGGCATCATTCAGGATTAATTGGCGTTTCGTTCAATGATTGCAACAAGGATGTTTGACTATGTCGCAAATTTTGATTGATCGTCTGTTGGAAACCACGATTAAAAAGGGGGCCAGCGACCTGCATTTGCATGTCGGCCGCCCGCCGGTCCTGCGTTTGAATGGACGTTTGCGGGAATTGTCCACCAAGATACTGGAGCCGGAAGATACCATGGCTCTGGCGAAGTCCATTTGCCCGGAAAAAGCCCAGATTGATATTCAGGAACGTGGTGGTTCTGACTTCGCGTTTGCGTTCACCACTCCCGATGGCTCCGCCTCAGCTCGTTTCCGTGTTTCGGTATATCGGGAACGCGGCAACATGACCATTGTCATGCGTAAGATTCCCGTCAAATTGTTGACCTTCGAGCAGATTGGTTTGCCGCCGATCTGTCGCGAATTGTGTCGTCGTCCGCGCGGCTTGTTTCTGGTCACCGGCCCCACGGGGTCGGGTAAAACTACCACGCTGGCCACGCTGATCAATTTTATCAACGAAAATATGGACCGGCACATCATCACGATCGAAGACCCGGTCGAATACTATCACCCGCACAAAAAATCGCTGATCTCGCAGCGCGAAGTCGGTAACGATGTACCTTCGTTCTCCGACGCGCTCAAGCGGGCGCTGCGTCAGGACCCTGACGTGGTATTGGTGGGTGAAATGCGCGATTTGGAAACGATTTCTGCCGCGATCCGGGCGGCAGAAACGGGCCACTTGGTCTTTGCCACCCTGCATACCACGGGTTGCCAAGGTACGATCAACCGTATTATTGACGCCTTCCCGGTGGAGCAGCAGGAACAGATTCGCGTTCAGATCAGTACCTCGTTGCTCGCGATTCTCAGTCAAAACCTCTTGGCCCGCTGCGATACTGAAGGTATGGTGGCCGCGTACGAATTCCTCGTGGTAACCCCGGCCATCTCTAACCTGATCCGTGAAAATAAGACCTTCCGCATTGATTCGGCGATTCAGACCGGTAAGAAATTTGGGATGCAGTTGCTGGATGATCACTTGGGTCAGTTGTACGCCGAAGGCAAGGTTACTTCGGAAGAGGCTGTGGATAAGGCCCGGCGTCCCGACGAATTGGCCGATCGTTTCGGCGTGCGTTTGAACCGTCCCGATACCGAAAAAGAAGTAACGCCAAATGAACGCGGTACGCGTGTGTAAGTCGTTAGCGCAAGCTGTTGTAAGGTGTTTATTATGACAATCCAGAATCCCAGTCGTCCCCCGGGTAATCCCGCCACTTCCGCCACGCCGGCTCCCATGGGCATAAAAACCAGTGACGTGGCCGGCTTGAAACTGCCGCCCATTGATCAGTTGAAGGGGCGTCCACTGGGTCGGGTGCTGATAAAGATGGGCGTTCTGACCCGGGAACTGGTCCATAAGGCGCTGGCGGTACAGCAGGAACAACGGGCCAAAGGGGTTCGTATTCCCGTCGGCCAAATTCTGATTGATATGGGCTTGATCAGTGAAAAAATCCGTAATATTGCGCTGGCCAGCCAGATGGGCTACGAATATGTGGACTTGGAAGGCAAAGATATTTCCCCCGAAGCCGTGGCCACCATCACCAGCCAGACGGCCACCAGCTATCGGATTATGCCGCTGGAGTGGAATCCGGAAACCAAAACCCTGAAGGTGGCGCTGGCCTCGCCCGACGATTTTCAGGCCGTGGATGACCTGCGCTCGCTGATGGGCTTCAATGTGCAGCCCGTCGTCGCGGATGCCGACCAGATTGAAAAGCTGATTAAGACCCATTACACCAGTGGGGGCGAATCGCTGGCGGATTTGCTGGGTGAATTGGAAGGTGATGCCGCGTTGCTGGCCCTGCAAAAAACCAGTGGCGATCAGGTTGATCTCGATACCTTGAAGCAGTTGGCGGAATCCAACCCCGTCAAGCGTTTGCTGAATATGATTCTCTTGCAATCCATTAAAGATCATGCTTCCGACGTGCATTTCGAGCCGTTCGAAGAAGAATTCAAACTGCGCTACCGTATTGACGGCGTGTTGTATGAAATGATCCCGCCCCCCAAACACATCGCCATGGCGCTGGTCAGCCGTATCAAGGTTATGTCCAATTTGGACATTGCCGAACGGCGCATGCCTCAGGATGGCCGTATCCCGCTGGTGGTGGAAGGCAAGTCGGTGGATCTGCGTGTCAGTGTGCTCCCGACGATTTATGGTGAGTCCGTCGTGATGCGTATCTTGGATCGTTCCAACGTCCAACTGGATTTGGAAAAGATCGGGATGCGCGATGATGACCTGCGGGTATTCCGTCAGCTCATCAATAAACCCAACGGCATTGTCTTGGTAACCGGGCCGACCGGCAGTGGTAAGACCACCACGTTGTATGCCGCCTTGAACGAATTGAACAGCATTCAGGATAAATTGATCACCACCGAAGACCCAGTGGAATATGATATTGACGGGATTACTCAGGTACAGATTCGTGCAGAAATTGATCTGACCTTTGCCAAGTGTCTGCGTTCCATTCTGCGTCAGGACCCGGATATTGTGCTAGTCGGTGAAATCCGCGATAAAGAAACCGCAGAAATCTCCATTCAAGCCTCGCTGACCGGTCACTTGGTCTTTAGTACTCTGCACACCAACGACGCGCCGGCCTCCATTGCCCGTTTGCTGGATTTGGGGATCGAGCCCTTCTTGATCACGGCCACGTTGGAAGGCATTCTGGCCCAGCGTCTGGCCCGGCGTATTTGCGTCCATTGCAAACATACCTTCACACCCACCGAAGATCAGCTCATGGAACTGGAGTTGCTGCCGGATGACGTGCGCGACCGTAAGTTCCAGCGGGGGAGGGGTTGTGAAGCGTGCAACAATACCGGTTATCGCGGACGTATCGGCTTGTATGAAATCATGACCATTGATGATGAGCTGCGCGACTTGATCACTTCGCACGCGTCCACCAATCTGCTGCGTAACGCCGCGCGTAAACGCGGGATGCGTACGTTGCGTGAGACAGGTTTACTGGCGATCTTTGAAGGTATTTCCACCATCGAAGAAGTGGTCCGCTGTACCATTGTGGATGATTAAGTCTTCGACATCAGGCTACGATGCGATCAATCCAGCCCCCGCCCAATACGCGGTCCCCGGCATAGCAGACCACGGCTTGCCCCGGCGTGATGGCATTGAGGGGTTCGTCAAAGCGTACCCGGAGTAAATCAGTGCCCGCCAGCCAGACCCGGGCCGGGCGCGGGGGGGTGTTGTAGCGGATTTTAGCCAGACACGGTATCGGTTCCGAGCCCAACGGCGTCTGGTCCAGCCAATTCACTTCCCGAGCGTCCAATTCCTGATGCGCCAACGCCGCTTGCGGGCCCAGGGTCACAGTATTCTGGGCAGGGTTCTTGGCCACCACATAGACCGGATAGCCCAAGGCAATGCCCACCCCTTTGCGTTGGCCGATGGTATAGGCCTGATGGCCCTGATGTTCGCCCACCACCTGGCCGGCCATGTCCAGAACTTTACCTGTTTGCATCGCGCCGGGGGCACGTTTTTGAATCAGGTGGGTATAGTCGTTATCGGGTACAAAACAGATTTCCTGAGAGTCTGGTTTGGAAAATACCGGCAGTTTGAACGCTTCGGCGAGTTCCCGCACATGAGATTTATCCATATCCCCTAACGGCAGCATCATCCGGGGTAAATGCTCAGGCCGGACTCCGAAAAGGACATAGCTTTGATCTTTGGATAAATCACGCCCGCGCCGCAGTTCGGTATGTCCCTGTGCGTCTTGCACAATCCGGGCATAATGGCCGGTGGCAACA
>JBAXGE010000173.1:0-4889 GCA_037139555.1 Phycisphaerae bacterium | reverse complement strand
AAAATCCGGCGAACGGGATTCAGACTTGTTTTTGCCTGCCATGGCACAATCCTGAAAAGTATGAGGTTTCATCCATGAAACGCAACACTATACTAGCACGCTTTAGGCTGGTCGCGAAGCGCAAAGCTTAAAAATATCGCAGATGCTCAAATCGGTGGCGGGGGCGGCTGAGTAGTAGATTCGGGTTCGGAGGTAGCTTCAGGGGCCGCCTCCGGCTCTTTCTTCGCTTTTCGGAAACTGGCCAGCAGGGCGTTTTTGGCAACTTCGAATTCCGCATCGGTCAACTTGCCGGCTTTGTGCAGGCTGCGCAGATCATGCAGGGTAAAGCCTTCCGAATTGGGAATATCGCCCTTGAGATTGGCCCGCAGGTATTTAATCAGATACCCGCAGATCACAATGATGACAATCAGCCCCGCCCCGCCTGCCAGTACGTAATACGCGGCTTGCTGGCTCTGGCTCATCGCGGCGAGTGGGTGCAACATGGTCATACGCATGCCTTAGAAACGCCCATTGGGAGTAGTCTCTGGAAACCCGCGGAAATCACTGCCCAGATATACATAAATGGTGCGAATGGTGGCCCCGTTCACGGTGACCGGGGTTTGACCAAGGTATTCTAGCGTACGGAAGGCGGGGTTGAAAATCTTGGTACATTGCTCTGGCGTGAGTTCGAATTCTGAAAAATACAGAACTGGTTCACCCTGATGTACCAGTGTGCCATCCGCCCGGCGTTCGTTCAGGCCTGGCCACAAGTCGTATTGGGTCATGCGTTCGCCCATCACGCTCATCAGGCTATAGACAAATGGCTGGCCGGGAAGGTAGAAAGCCAGCGAAGAGGCCTGTCCATAACGTGGTGCGGCCAGCAGGGGCTTACGTCCCAGACTTGCGGTCATAGGTACGATGAACTTGTCATGCAAGATTTGGCCCCGTTGGGCATGGCCCCGCAATTTGATACTGGGGTCCCATTTGCGTGGCTGTGCCATCAGGGGATAGAAATGGTGCAGATTCTGGGCCAAGGTGGTAAAAGCCAGTCCCCAGATTACCGTGAAGATCATCCACCGCGACCAGGCTTTCTGGTGCTTGCGGTTTTCACTGGTCCAATACCGGCACGCAATCCCCGCCAGCACCATCATGCCGGTGAAATAACTGGCCGCGGGCCAGTTGATCTGAATCTTGGTGCCGATGGTCAGAAACAGGTAGAACGTCCACAACGGCAGGCTGAGGGCCAGCAGGAAGGTCAGGCCAAACGTCGCCGCATCACCGAGTTGCTTGCGGGCGCCGAAGGCTTTCCATATCGCCATAACCAGCAGCATGAACATAAAGCCAGCCATCGCGCCGACCTGACCGCCGACATATTCGCCCAGTCGTCCGAGAAACGCCAGAATTGGGTTGCCCTTGACGGTTTGCCCCACGCCGGCCTGACTGCGCATGTGTTTGAACGTGACCCAGTCATGGTGCGAATTCCAGAGGATAAAGGGAATCTGACTGCACAGCATAATGGCGACAGCGGGCAGCAGATGCCAGCTCCACAGCCGTTGCCGCAGCGTGCGCGAGGCCATGGCCATCACGATCACACTCAAGGGAAACGCGATTAGCAATGGTTTGAACAGCAGTCCCACGGCGACCGCCAAAGCGGACAGATAGAGCCAGCGTGGTTGCCGTACCCATTCCCCCTGCTCGGGCGTCTCGACATAACGCCACAGCGCCCAACTGGCCAGTGCCCAGCAGGCGAACATCGGGCTATCAATGGTCAGCAATACTGCGCCCACGACGAACATGGGTACTGCCGCGTTGATGACCATGAGTAGCAGACCCACACGATCATCGCGAAACACCCGGCGGCTGAGATCAAAACCCAGAAACCCCACCAGCGCAGAGAGGATGACCGCCGGGGTGCGCATCCAGGCGGTGGAATCGGCGGGTATCCCCAGCAACTGCCCCAGATGCACGTTTGCCCACATCAGCCAGGCAATGCCTGGGGGTTTGGAATAATATCCGTAATCCAGATGCCGGGCCCATTCCCAGTAATGGGTTTCATCTTCCGACAAATCAAAGGGCGCATTGAGCCAGAGGGTGAGGAGATTGATAACCGCGCCGAAGATGATCAGACCCACCGCCCATTTAACGAGACTGGGGCGGTGGTACCACGGCGTATCGGTACGAAGGATGGCAAGTGCTGGATTCATGGCCAGAGTTTAGCGACTCGCGGTGCGTTCGCCAAATTGTTACCCGATTAAATCAGTCCCTGTTTGCGGACCTGAACCATATAAGGTTGCATACCTTTGCCGGGGCAATCGGTGGAAACGATTTCCTGATGGGTGTAGACCCGCTTGATGGGCAGCTTGAATTGCTTGCGCAGAATGATGCCAAAGCTGAGGATGGCTTTCTTCTGGGCTTCGGTGGGGTCCTGCAAGTCAAAGTTGCCCATGACCACCACGCCGACATTGTTTTCATTGTTGTAGCGGACATGCTGGCCCTGATATTTCAGCGACCGTAGCTGCCAGACGCGCCCGGCGCGATCAATGGCAAAATGATAGCCGATATCCTGGAAATTGCGGCTGCGATGGTAAGCGCGGACGCTTTCCAGATGATGGGCGGTTTCGGAGAAATCGCTGGAGGTGAAAACTTTCGGGTCGCCGGAGTGATGGAAGGTGATCAGCTTGACCTCACCCAGCGGGTCCACGCGTTTCATATCGGGTCCGTCTTTGGCCCAGTAGGAACGGGGAATAATGCCGGAATTATTTTCCGGCGGGGTAATCTGGACCGGGGGTTTCACCGGGAGGTTGGAGGGTTGCTTGGGGGCATAGTCACCGGTCTCGCTGACATTGGCCTGCCGGCGAATGTAACTGTAATCGGGGGTCCACTCGGGCAGTTCCGCAACCACGGAATCGCGCTTGTCTTTTTCACAGCCGACCATGAAGCCCAGCGCCGCCATGCCCGCGCCGAACAGTATCTGCCGACGACTCAAAGTAGGCAGCTTAAAAACGGGTGCTTGGGGTATGGGATTAGACGGTGGGAGGGGTGTGTTCATGGCTCATCCTGAACAAAATGCCGCGCTGGCTCCGCCAGCGACAAAACAGCTTTGATAATGATACTATGCCGGGAAGGGAAACGGTAGCAGAAAAAATTACCGTATGGGCAAATAAATGTCCACGGACTCGTAGCGCACGCCCCACGCATCGGCGCTGGCATCGGTGGGCAGCAGAACATCCAGACGTTGCCCTTTGATTGCGCCGCCCCGATCCTGAACCGGGACGGGATTGCCGTTGTTATAGTCGGGGACCGCTACCAGAGCACCAAAAGGCAGCAAGCGGGCATCGGCGGCCACGAGCCGACCGCCATTGAATTTGACACTCTTACCCGAGGCCGTGGTCGTGCCCGGATAAGGCCAGCAACTCTTGGTATCCGGGGCATACGCGGTAACACGCATGCGCAGGGTCTTCACATACCGATAGGTTTCACCCTTGAACTTGACGATGCGCGGGGTTACAGGGGCGGATATGGGCTTGGTGGGGGCGATAAAAGCTGGTAGTGGGATGGGCGCTGCGGGTGCCGGGACGACATCGGTCTGAGTTGCCGGCGCAGGCGGCATCTGCGCGGCACCGGCCACGGACCACAAACTGGGCATATCCGGCAGACCGTACCAACCGGCCACGCAGGCGAACCCAACGGACAACAACAGAATTAAAAGGGCAATATCTTGCCGGTCGTTTTTCGTCAAACCACGTTTAAAGCGTACCAAGCGGCGTTCCTCGCGTCACCCCACAGCGTCCTGACGCGGGGTACGAAAACGTGGCTTAGTCATCCCTGACTGACCAACCGAGTTACTGGTCGAATAATGACTTGCTGTATAGCTTGCTGCCCGCCCCATAGACTACCCGAATCCAGGTTGGTTAGCAGAAATTAGGCCCATAAAATACTATTTGTAAAGGCGTAGAAAATGCTGGTTGGGATATTCGCATCTACAAATCCATATTGGCCAAAAAAAGTGGGCGAAGGCCACAAAGGAGCTTCGCCCACCGGAGGGGAGAACCAAGGATTATGATGCGAAACGTTGTCACCAGTCCGCACACGTAGTACATTATGCTGTGCATGGAAATAATGCAAGGCGTTTTCTTGAATGTTTGTTAAATAGTGTTTTTGGTTGGATGCAAAGATGATCGTAACTATTGATGGCCCAGCGGGTTCCGGTAAATCTACAATAGCGAATCTGTTGGCCAAAAAATTGCATATCCCGTTTCTGGATACCGGGGCCATGTATCGGAGTGTCGCCGTTTACGTCGCGAAAAACGCGCTGGCGGACAAACCGAATTTAGTGATTGATCATCTGGCTCTTATAAATATCAGCTTCGATTGGACCCGCGATCCGCCGACGGTGTTACTGAATCAAGCGGATGTGTCGGCGGAGATTCGCAGTCCGGAAATCACGGCATTAACTTCGCGCGTGGCGTGTCTCGATGAAGTGCGTGCCTATCTTGTCAGTCAACAACAGGCCATCGGGCGTCATTTTGGCAGTTTGGTGACGGAAGGCCGCGATCAGGGCTCTGTGGTTTTTCCTAATGCTGAGTATAAATTTTATCTCGATGCGCAGGTGAATGAACGCGCGGCGCGGCGCGTGGCCCAGTTTGCCCGGCGGGGCGTGTCGGCCTCACTGGATCAAGTGCGTGAAGACATACTGCGGCGTGATGCCGCTGATTTTGCGCGTCGGGTGGGCCCTCTGGCCCGGCCGGTGGATGCCTTGGTGGTGGATACCACGCACATGACCATTGCCGAAGTGGTGGCGCATCTGGCCGCACATATCGAAAGGAATGCGGTATGAGCGAGTCGCCGACCCAGCCCGAAGAGCACGAATATAAAATCCCGCGGGCGTATGTCTTTCGCGGGCAGGGCAC
>JBAXGE010000172.1:0-4925 GCA_037139555.1 Phycisphaerae bacterium | reverse complement strand
GTTGGATGAATCGCCCGTGCCGCGCCCCAAGCGAAGATCTCCCCAATAAACAGGAGGAAGGCCCATGGGGTCAGGCCGCACCTGTTAGCGAGCGCACCTAAACAAGGGTAAAAGTGCCGAATTTAGGTGCGCTTGATTTAGGGTGCGGCCTGACCCCGTAATTCTGCCCGCCACAGGGATTTCCCGCTGGAGGACCATATGATCGGTGAATAGCCCGTTCAGGGTGACGTCAGCATGAGCCGATATTGTCGTGGTCAAGAGAGCGGCCGACATTACGAATACATTCTCGATAACAATTTTCATTTGGTTTCTTTTTGTTCTAAATTTAGCGATCAAGTTCTCAGCAGCCTGCCACTTACCATCAGCGCGTTCGGCTCAGCTCCATGACGACGCCCAGATAGGCGGCATCCCAGCCCTGAATGTATTGGCGGATACTCGCACCGGTTTCCCCGTGCAGATTTTCGTTCGGGAGGAAATCGCCGTTCCGTTCGAGATCCCATTCACCGACTTTTTTGAGAATACGCAGGGTGTCGTCACGGTGGCCATACCGGAGGCGCGCCAGGGCATCGGCACAGTTCAGCCAGGGCCAGACAGCCCCGTTATGGTAATCTCCAGCCTCTAATCCAAAGGTCTTGGCGTCGTAGTAGGGCACGGTCTCGCGAACGCCCCAGGGCTTTTCGCTGCGCGTGTTCAATTCAGCGCGGATACTCTCGAAATGCTCTTTGGGAATCACGTGCCACGCCCCGGCCACCATCTGATCCTCAAGCAGGGCGTCATCCGTCCGTCCGTCGCGCCACACATTGACGAAATACTTGCCGTTCCATTGCCCACCCTGGGCCACTGGCAAATTGATCTGAAGCTCGCCCGCCGCCAGCGCCTGGTCCCAGGTCTTGGCCAGATCATCCTGTCGCAGTTCGCGCGCGAGCGCCGCCATCTCCTGTAGGCAGGCGAGATAGAGGAGCGTGAAATGCGGCCCGTATTTACGGCCGGTGACGCCCTTCACATCCTTCCAATCCGCCCAGAACGACTGCTGTTCAGGCAGGGCCGAAGGCGAGACGCGGCGATTCACCAGGTATTGCATGGCGCGGGTACAAGCCGGCCAGATTTTTTCCAGTAGTGCCTTATCTTTATGCTCACGGTGAAAACGGGCCACGCGCAGCAGGAAGTATTCGTTAATATCCAGATCATCGTTGCGCTCAATAGTAGGAAGGATGCAGGTGGGCACCTTGCCGCTGGGCGCCACCGCGGCCGCGCTCTCCTCCAGCATGCGGCGCTCGGCGGCGGGCCAGAAATACAGGTGCGGGAAACTGGTCCAGAAGGAATCGCGTTGGTTAAGTTCGGCATACCCCATGGTCAAGGTGGTGTCATCCTTGAGTACGCGGGTCAGCATGACGCCCGCCGTCATATACCAGCGTAGGTATTCATCCACCTTGGCATCGCCGCTGGATGGCAGCCCCCGGGCAAAAGTGACCGTGCTTTTCTCAAGAGAGGGTAGACGCTCCTGCAGCCCTTTGAAGAGTGCAGGCAGGTCCGCATAATCCGCCGCCGTTCGGGAGGCTGGATGCCAGAAAAGCTGATAGAGCGAAACCGTGCGACTCCCCGAAGCGGGCAGGGTCAGACGCAGGCGCCCTTGCACGGTGTGGCCGTCTTGGCGCTCGAAACTGGGCACATCACCGACTTCCAACTGGTCCCAGCCCAGGCCCCAATCCGGAGAGGCATCCAGATGTCCGCGGGCGTCGCCGCTAGCGGTGAAGGAACCGGTTGTAAATGCCCGGACCCGCTTGGCCGTATAGACCAAGGTGACCGTGGTCCCGGCAGCCCCGTCGACACGTATGCGCGTCACCAGCGCGGGTAATGCGGTGCTGGCGACATCGTTGGCCACCACCGGGGCCCATGCGTCAAGGCGCAGGCGCACGGGTAAACTCTTATCAGCCCACTTCACCGTGGCCTGGGGCCAGGCCCTCAATACCTGCTTGTCGTGCAGATCCTTCGCCGTCCAACGCGTTCCTTCCACTTCGACCGCTAACTGGCCACCGCCCCATTCCTCCAGCCACTTACCCAATACCGGAGGATTGAATAAAATACGCGGGAACAGATCGCCATCCGGCGTCACCTCCCCGCCCACTGAAAAATTGGCGCAAGGAAACCCGGTGCAACCCTTGATGAATTTTGATTCAGCCCCGGCAAGCGTGGCACTCGAAAAAATCAGAAGGCTGAGCAACCAAGCTATCGCCTTACCTTGACCGTAGCCGGTCGACTTAGATATCCACTGAGCCGGCAACAGCGCAAAGAGGGGTAGTTTATTCATGGGGAGTTTTCTTCGGTTAAATAGGGTACTTGTTTGTTTGAGAGCGGTGCTACTCTCCAAACGATAATTCATAGGAACGCACGTCCTGCTCTTTCAACTTGGCATTGATGTCCAGATGCACTTGGCCGTTTTCCATGCGGAAGGGCACTTCGGATTTCCCCTTATCGAACTGGACCGTGACCGACCGGACAGGTTTAGCGGTCTTGAGGCTCAACGGTGTGTCCGGACCCTGCAGGTGACGCACGGTGAGTCCATTATCGCGGGCCTCCACGATCAGGTAATGGTCTCCAGCCGTCAGAGGCTGGCCATTGAAGGCGGTGAATACACCAGCGGACAGCCGACCCTGGCGCTCCGTGACCCAGCAACCGCCCGCGGCGAGTTTGGGTCCGCCTGGCGCCTGCCATTCTTTGTCCGGGGATTCATTGGCCCAGACCGTATAGTCGCCGAAATTGCTACGGGTGATATTGTCAGGCAGTACGGCAAAATCTTGCAGGGGCTGATCTGCGTAGCGGGCGACCACATGGCGCTGGAACGCATCGGCCGTGAAATGCCAGGGCGTACGGAATTGGTTCCCCGTCAGGGCCCAGCTGAGCATCTGGCCCGTGGCGAGACTCCAAGTAAGCACCTTCTTGGAGACACAAGGAGTATCCGGCGCATTGTAGAACATCACCTTATCGCGCGCCATCATGGGCACCACGGGCCAGATGCGCCAGGTGTCTTCGCCCCAGAATTTGGGACCGAAATCCCCCCATTTCGCGTGCTCGGCCTGGATGTAGTTGCCCTGAAACCCCACATGGGTCTCCGCCATGCGGTCATAGCCGAACTCGGTCATCAGGCCGAGTTTGGCATAGGTGCGGGTATGCTCCAGCCAGCCTTGGGCATCCCACATCGGATTGGGCGAATGGGGATTGTAATCCGCACTGCAACGCGAGCCGATCTGATCCTCCCAGACCAGGTCCACGGGCATTTTATTGGACAATTCTTCGAACACGCGGGCAATGCGCGCCTTGGTCGCCGGTGCATTGGGGCAGGTCGCATAGCCTGTATGGGGGGTTTTCTTACTCCCATATTTCTCGAGCACGGGCGTGCCGTCGGCACGATAAGAGGCGAACTCCTTGGGATCCATGGATTTCACGGTCTCGGAATCGACATTCCAGAAGGTGTGGTTCAAATAAGGCATGTTCAGGTGACCTGCGGCGTTGGCCAACTGGTAGATTTGCTTCCACTGTTCATCGGTGCCCATCCGTGGATCCACGGGAAAAATATCAGGGTTGCTCTCGTCAAAGCCTCCGCGCGACCAGCTCGTAATGAACAGCAGGGCCGGGCCTGGTAAGCCCTGCCATATTTTGGAATACCCGGCCTGATCCGCCAGGGTCAGACGGAAACCGGTCACCATCCAATCGGCACCCGCCTTGGTGGACAGGGAGGACACCACCCGGTCGTAACGCTCTCCCAACTTCTGGTGCAGCGAAGGAACCAGACCCAGGCCGGTATCGTCACGAAAAGCCCGGGCACTGTCGGCCTCGCTGTCACCCACGCGGAAACGCAAGCGCGGGCTGGTCCAGACTTTTCCTGATGGCTCGAGCAGCTCGAAATTATGCCGCCAGACGTAGGTATCACCCTCGGGGAATAGTTCGCGTCTGGCTACCTGGGTCAGATCCCGGTCCAAGATGGAGAAGGTGCTCAGGGTGGCCCGTCCGGCTCGGAAATGAACATAATCAGCGAAGACTAGTGCCCGCGGATAGAGACCGTGGCGCCACTGCCGGCGATCGGTGAAGAACTTACGCTGGAGCTGAATGCCTGGCAACACGGGCAAAATGGCCGACTCCAAGGTGGCGGCAGGCAGGCGGAGGTTACTCTCCACGCCGCGGAGCACGGATCCCGTCTGGTTGTCCACGGTCAAAGACAAGTCTAGCCAAGCCTGATCCGAAAAATGCCACTGGGCGCGGACCGCCGGAAGTTTATCGCCGCTGGCGGGGTAAAGGAGGGTCAGGGTCTGCTGACCATCATCCCAGGACCAGCGTACCTCCGACGCAACATAGTCACCAGCACTCACATCCTTACGGCCGACGAAATGGGCCACCCATAGATTGTCGCTAGACTTACCAAGGCTGATGTCTTGGCCCGCGGCCTGATCCCGCAGACTGATCAAAGCGCCCCGAGGCAAGGCCAGACGGGCGACATAATGCGCACCAGTCACGGTCAAGACCTCCCCCTCCGGAGTAGCGGTAAGCCCTCGTGCGGCGAACGGAGCCAACAGTAGAAAAGCGAGAAGGAGTGAGGCGGTTTTCTTCATAATGATAAAGGGTGATAGATTGCATGAAATTGATTCCGCAACCCTCTAAATATACCCACACCGTCTAGGGAAAATAGATTCGAAAATAAGGGAACCGACTACCCCTTCGAGAGTCTGTGGCGCAGTCCAGCGCATACTTAAAACGCAAAGACCCGGCGCACCGAAGAGATGCACCGTAAGGTCATCGAAGGCGGCAAGTGAGTTGCGTACACCAGTTAGCCTAGCGCACACCGAGCGGCTTCTCAGCTGGGAAGGCCCATGGGGTCGGAAGGCCCATGGGGTCAGGCCGCACCTGTTAGCGAGCGCACCTAAACAAGGGTA
>JBAXGE010000171.1:0-4940 GCA_037139555.1 Phycisphaerae bacterium | reverse complement strand
GGTCTGCACGGGGTCGGCGGTAGTTTGCGGGGGCGTTTTGATGACGGTGGTTGCGGCCGGGGCGACGGTGGTTACCGGGGCGGCGGGAGCAAATTGGCCCGCCACCGCCGTGGCCAGCATGTCGGCGGCCTGTCGTTGCCCGGCGGAAACGGTTTCTGCGGAGCCAATCGCCGTGGCGGGTGGTAATACAAAGACATGTTCGGCCATGGGCGTGACGGCCACGGTTTCGGGTTGTGGGGCTTGGGCATTGGCGGATTCCGCCGTGGCGCGCGCGGTGTAGGGGGTGGGTACGGACGTGGTAGCATTGGAAACCGTGCTGCTGATGCTTTGCACGGTGGACAGGGCGCTGAGGGTGCCGGCGACTGTGGCGTAATTCTGGTCATAGGTGCCCAGGGCGGATTCGTATTGGGTTTGCAGCTTGGTGAATTTTTCCACGGCCGCGTAATACTCGCGTTCTTTCTTGCTGGCCAGCGCTGTGGCCTGCAACACGCGTTTGCCTTCTTCGACGGAAAACTTTTCGATGTCTGCCAACCGTGCTTCCCATGTGCCTTTGAGGTTGTCGCGATCGGAAATCCAGGCATCCCGGGCCACGTTATAGCGTTTGTCTTCAGCCTCGCAGGCGGCCCGCATGGCGTTGCGCTGTCGCTCCAGTGCCTGAGCGTGTTCAAACTCCGCCTGTTCGCGGGGCGTTTCATACGTGCGCATCAGGGGTTCGATCTGATCGCGAAAGGCTTTCCATGCGTCCCACTTGGCCTGCACCTGAGTGAACCAGGCATTAAGCCGGTCGCGGCGCTGGTCCAAATCCGCTTGTTTATTGGCATTTTCGGCGCGGGCGGTTTGCATCAATTCGTCATAGCGGGCATCTTTGGCTGCGTCCAGACGTTTGGCCTCGCGCTGGGCGGATTCCCATTCGGTTTTCAGGAACTTCACCTTAAACTCAGCCGACCCCAAACCCGAGGCTTTATCCTTGGCGGTATTCAGGGCGGAATCCAAAGCCCGACGGCCGGTGACGGCCTGATCCAGTGCTTTGCGGGCTTCGCTGTCGCGGCCCAATTGACGGTCCAGGTCGTTCTCGGTTTCGCGCAGCGCTTTCAGACTTTGTTCGCGCTGGGCAACAGCATCTTCCCACGCATCCGCGTGGGCGACGGCGGTTAGTAAGCAACCGAGCAGCAGCGCGGTGGACCACGATTTATAGCTGGGCAATGGGTTTTTCATGGTTTACCTCCGGTAGACGTTGCGGCGCCGAAGGCTGGCCCGCCCAGATGGAACAATCGGCCCGAACGCTGGTCGCATACGAGAACCCCGCCGCGCCAGGAAGTCAGCGGTCCGCCGATGCCCACCACCAGCGGCAAGACCACATCGCCGCGTAATTCATAGACGCACTCTTCGGTGGCAAAGAGCAGACGTCCTTGGTGGTCCAACAGGCCGATGATGGCGTGCCCGGATTCGGGCAGGCTTAACACCGGGGCAATGATCCAACTCCCCTCCATATCCTCGCGCGGGGCGAAGCGCTCGATGTGACGGCCACTGGCCATCAGCATCGCGCCCCCGGCCGTGGGTGTTAGCGCTGTGAGCGGACCGGCGGCGGCATCTGCGCCCGAGCGTGACATGACGGTTCCGTTGCCTCCGGCCAATGGTTGCAGCACAAAGCCAACGTCGCTGTAAGCCCATACCGAGGGCGTCTTAACCTCGGCCGGCACCAGGCGTACGGTTGGATTTAACCAGCGTTTACCCAATATCATTTGGCCTTTATCCAAAGTTGCCAGTTGACCGGTGCCGGTTAAGAGCAGCAGGCCATGCGGCGAGGCGGTCATGTGGACCACGCGCTGGGATTTTGGGTCTTGCAGACTTTTACCGGTCAGCAGATCGCGTACCTGTCCATCCACAATTCCCAGCAGCGCGCCCGTGGCATCGGTCGCCACGGCAGCCACGGCCTCGGGGTGGTAACCGCCGGGCGCGGTGTCGGCCCCTGCGGGCATGGGTATGGTCAGTTCACGCATGGTGACATCGGTGCGGGGTTGGAGCGCGGGGGCGGCCCCCAAAGCCACCAACGGGGCGCTGCCGCCTACCGCGAGTCCAACGGGCTTGTCTTCCGGCCCGGTGGTGGACAGGAGCCAGCCGACCGGGTCGTATGAACGGCGGAGACGCAGGGGCCGATCGGCAGGCCACGACCACCAGACGCCCGTGGGGGCTGCGGGCATGGGACCTGCCACCGAGCCCAACCAGCCATAAAGGGTGGCCCCGCCGGGGGTGAATAGCAACGGCCGACCGGGCTGGGGTGCGGGCGTAGTGGCCGCGCCGATCCAGGCGCCATCAGCGGCGCGGCGGGTTTCGATCCGCACCTCCCCGGAGCCTATGCCCAAGGGGAACACGCGGACACTGCGGGCCGGTAAGGTGGTCGTGTGTGACCAATTTCGCGTCGCCTCGAGATAGGTGACGGCAACGGTATAACGCAGGTCTTCAAGATACGGATTGATGGCCACCACCAGACGTTCGTGTGCTAGGAGCACGCCGCTCATGGCCTGGTCTTCCTGGGTCTTCTCATCTGCTGCGGTGGGTCCTGCATCGGCGTAGAGAACAATCTGGGTCGGGTCGGCCGGGGGCGCATCGGGTTCGCCCACCGTCAGGAGTGGCGGGGTGGTGGCGCCCGGAGATGGTTCGGGCCAGCCGACCACGCCGGGTATTGGATAATAGGTTTTGCCGAAGCGATTGGACTCGGAGTGGGTTGGCTGGGCGGGTTTGCCGACGATTCGTACCGGCCCGGCACCGATGGGCACCAGATGCAGACGATTGGCCTGGAGTGTGAGGGTCACGGTGTCCTGCCGCCAGTCCCCATCGGGGGTATGGCGTGCCACCCGCACACTGACGGGTCCCGGCGTGGTGGTGAAGGTGGCGGGCATTTCGCGCAGGGGGGCGCCGGGCCGCTCTAACCAGACTCGCACTTCGTTGCCATCGGTCGAGCGCACCTGCACCGTGGCCTCAGGAGTCGTAACCTGCGCGCGCGTCATCAGTGTGGTATAGGCCAACCATACGAGGCTACCGCCAGCCAGCAGTAACAGCAGCGCGGTCAAACATAATGTGCCCGCCGA
Source organism: Phycisphaerae bacterium (assembly GCA_037139555.1). Lineage (GTDB taxonomy): Bacteria > Planctomycetota > Phycisphaerae > WQYP01 > WQYP01 > JBAXGE01. The sequence goes on along the minus strand of JBAXGE010000171.1, from coordinate 1,851 downwards.
CCACGAAGGGTTGTTGTTAGGCTTGGTGGTCATACGGTAACCTCGGGAAAGATGGTGCAATGGCGCTTGGGTGGTCCCTGTCTGAGTGCGAACCCTACTGGGCATTGTATATTGCTACAAACCTCAACCCTCACCGCCTCTATCGTAGTGGACAGGGCTTCAAAAGCAAGCCAATTTCCTAGGTTTCGATACTAACAGTGCCGCGCTTGCCGACCTAATCGTGGTGTGTGCGAGTCGAAAGCATTGGTGTATGGGAAAGAATCAGTGAAGTATGTTTCAGGTAAATTAATCAAGGCGGAGGTGAGCTAATGGATATTGAGTTAACGTTATTGCAATATGGGGCTTCTGGGTTATTTCTGCCGTTCGCCTGCGGCCACCAGCAGTACCGCGGCCAAAATAATAGCCCCGCCAACGATCACAACGGTGGTGAGGGTTTCAGTCTGGAAGGCTAGGGAAAAAAACACCGCACAGAGGGGTTCCATGCAATATATCACACTGGCGGTGGCGGGGGATACCCGGGGTTGGTAGGCATTCATCAGATGCAGCGCCACGATGGATGAGAGGATAATCAGGCTGCCCATGGTCCACCAGACGGTGGGGTTGCACGCCAGTGAGGTCAGGGCGGCGGGGGTGTACAGTGGGCCACAACCCAGTGCGAGGCTGGCCAGACCGCTGATTACTGCGGTGGTGGTGAACATGACCAGCGTCATGCGGATGGGATTGGCCCGAGCGCCGAAGCGATCAATGGATAAAATCTGGCCGGTAAAGAGCAGGGCCCCCAGCACGGTGAAGGCTTCGCCAAACCAGGGCCACGGCCCGGCAAGTACGGCGGGGGCTGTGTTCTGGGTTGGCCAGGAGAGAATCGCCATCCCGATCAGGGCTATGACTACAGCCAGCCAGATGATTTTCCCCACCGGTCGGCGCAGCAGCAAGGCCTGCGCCAGCGGCGCAAAGACGACCAGCAGGGCGGTGAGAAAACCGGATATTGAGGGCACGGTGTAACTGAGGCCGATCGTCTGGCCCAACATGCCCCCGGCGTAAAAAGTGCCAACCATAAAACCGCCCAGCAGTTCGGCACGGTTAAAGCCACGCAGCTGGTGCCGGGCCAGCAGTGCGTAAACCAACGCCGCCAGCCCCAAACGAATGGCATTGAAGGCCGCGCCCAAACCGAGTCGTAACGGCAGTGACAGATCCTTCGCCTCCCAATGCAGTGCTTCTTTGAGCGCGGCATCAAAGGGTTTTACCCCCAGTTGAATCACCGGGAAGGACCAGCCCCATAGGACACAGCAGAAGCAAAGTACGCATACGGCCCAGAGCCAATGGCTGCGTGCCCCGGATGCGGGTGGGGGTGGTGAATGCAGGTCCGAGGGGTCGGTGGTGCGTGCAGCAACGGCCATGCGCAAAATTCCTTACTGACTCACGCACCATTTAGAGTGAGGTGATCGTATTATCGGGGAAATGGCCGTGGGGTCAACCCCGCCTACAATAGGGGAGCATAGGTCTAGAATGGAGCCCATATGTCCCGATATTTCAAACTGATGATGTTGGGTCTCTTGGCCTGCACGCTGCACGCCAAACCGCCCGCACAATTCACCCCGCGCGGGATTGGTGGCGGGGGGGCGATGTATTCCCCGACCATCAATCCGGCGGATGGTCAGGAAATGTACGTCGCCTGTGATATGACCCCGCAGTTTCACACCACCGATGGGGGGAAGCACTGGGCCACACTCGATTTTCGTCAATTCGTCGGTTCGCACGAATCGGCGGTACGTTTTACCAAGGACCCCAATATCCGCTGGGCGATCAATTATTCCGCCCAGTCGGGGGGCGATTGGGCGCGGCCGTGCCGCA
>JBAXGE010000170.1:0-4967 GCA_037139555.1 Phycisphaerae bacterium | reverse complement strand
CTAAGTACGCTTTACGCCTAGGCTTGCATACCTTACAGTTGAGCAACTTTTTGGGAGTTTCACTTTGACGACTGACAGTCATCATGGGGTCAGGCAATATGTGCATCCGTTGCCCAACGGGATGACGCTGCTGGCCGAGCAGACCGCCGCGCTGCAGAGCGTATCGGTGCTGCTGATGCTGCCCGGCGGGACGGGCTATGACGCGGCAGGGATGGCCGGGGCGGCGACGCTGCATGTGGAATGGACCACGCGCGGGGCGGGCGGGCGCGATGCCCGGGCGCTGACGCAGGCGTTTGATCTTATGGGCGTGCAGCGCTCCAGTTGGGCGGATGTGACCTTTGGGGCGTATCGGGCGACGTTACTGAGCGAACATCTGGCCCCGACGCTGGCACTGTATGCGGATATGATCCAGCGGCCGCATCTGGACGATGCGGAACTGGAAGGGGCGCGGGAATTGTGCCTGCAACAACTCCAGGCGCTGGAAGATGAACCCGCCCAGCGACTGAGTGTGCTGATCAAGGAACGGTATTTCGGGTTTCCGCGCGGCCGGTGCAGTCTGGGCACGCGGGCGGAAGTGGAAGCCCTCACCCCGGCGGTGCTGCGGGCCGATGGGTTGGAGCGCTACGGCACGCAGGGCGCGTACATCGTGGTGGCGGGGAATTTTGACTGGCCTCGTCTGAAGGCTCAGGTGGAAGAATTATTTGGCGGCTGGCACAAGGCCACCCGGCCGGCACCGGCCGATCAGCCGGCACCGCGCGGGTATGTGCATCTGCCGCACCCGGCGGAGCAGGTGCATATCGGGCTGGCGTGGGATGCGCCGGCGGAACGCACGCCGCAGTCGCATCTGCATCAGGTGGGCACGCAGGTGCTCTCGGGCGGGATGGCGGCGCGGTTGTTTGCCGAGGTGCGCGAGAAACGCGGGCTGTGCTATTCGGTGTATGCGGGTTATCAGAGTTATCTGGATCAGGGCTTTATGATGGGCTATTCGGCGACCACGCCGGAACGGGCCCAGCAGACGCTGGACCAGTTCATCCACGAGACCATGCGCCTGAATGAGGGCGTGACGGCGGCGGAACTGGACCGGGCGCTGGTGGGGATCAAGAGCCGGATCATCATGCAGGGCGAAAGCGCCGCCGCCCGGGTGAGCGCATTGGCGTATGACTATTACCATTACCAGCGGCTGCGCAGTCTGGCCGAGGTGCGGCAGCATTATCAGCAGATCACGCTGGACGAGTTGAATACCTGGCTGGCGGGACAAAAAGCGGGTCCGTTCACGGTGGTGACCGTGGGGCCCGAGCCGCTGGTGGTCAATACCTGACACGTTTTAACGGTGAGTAAGCATGCAAGAGTTCAAGCATTATCAACTGAGCAACGGCCTGACGGTGCTGGTGGAGAGCAACCCCGCGCAGGTGTCGGTGGCGGTGGGCTTTTTCGTCAAGACCGGTTCGCGTGATGAAAACCCCGCGGTGATGGGGGTATCGCATTTTCTGGAACACATGATGTTCAAGGGCACCGCGACGCGTAGCGCGGAGGATGTGAATATCGAGTTTGACGCCATGGGGGCGCGGTACAACGCCTATACCAGCCAGGAAACCACGTGCTATTACGCCAATGTGCTGCCGGAGTATGCGCCCCGGGCGCTGGCGCTGCTGGCGGATATGCTGCGGCCGGCGCTGCGGACCGAGGATTTCACCACCGAGAAAAATGTCATCCTCGAAGAGATCGCCATGTATATGGACCGCCCGGCGTTCACGCTGTATGAGGCGGCGGTGCAGTATTACTTCGGCGCCAATCCCATGGGCCATAGCGTGCTGGGCACGCGCGATACGGTGGGGGCCCTGACGGCGGCGCAGATGCGGGAATATTTTGATTCCCGCTACGGGCCGGAAAATAGTATTCTGGTGATTACCGGATGCCTGCCGCAGGATGAGGCGCTGGCACTGGCGCAGCAATATTGCGGGCATTGGGTGAGTCGGCCGGCCACGCGGACGTATCTGCCGGTGGTGGCCAAGGGGCAGCGGCGGCATATGCGTAACGACAAAATCACCCGCCACCATTTGTCCATGCTGTTTCCCGCGCCCAGCCGGCAGGACCCGCAGCGCCATGCGGCGGGGCTGCTGGTGGATATCCTCGGCGATGCCGAGGGGGCGCGGCTGTATTGGGCGCTGGTGCATCCGGGGCTGGTGGATGAGGTGGAATTCAGCCTCAATGCGCAGGACCAGCTCGGGACATTTTTTGTGTATGCGTCGTGCGCGCCGGAAAATGCGGTGCAGGTGGAAACGATTCTGCGGCAGGAAGTGGGGCGGATGTGGAACGAGGGCGCCACGGCGCTGGAACTGGAACGCTTCCGCAACAAGGCGAAAACGTCCACGGTGCTGAGCAGCGAACTGCCCATGGGGCGGATGCGCGCCATCGGGACGCGCTGGCAGTATATGGGCAGTTATTGCACGCTGGCGGAAACGCTGGAACAATTGCAGGCGGTGACGTGCGAACAGATGCGCGACGTGTGCCGGCAGTATGCGTGGACCGAGGCGAGTGTACTCACCATGGGCCCCCAGGAGGCGTAAGATGGAACAATGGCAACATATTCTCGGGGTGTTGATTCTGTTTGCCGCGGCGCTGGTGCTGGTGGTGCTGGAATTGCTGCTGCCCACGCACGGGATCCTGGCGGTGCTGTGCGCCCTGACGGCGGTGGCGGCGTGCGGGTATGCGTTCTGGATTGATTCGGTGTTCGGGCTGATCGCCAGTATTCTGGTGTTGTTGGCCTCGCCGCTGGTATTGTGGCTGGCGGTGCGGATTTATCCCAATACGTTCATGGGCAAACGTGTGATGCTGCAGCGGCCGGCGCCCAGTGATACGCAGTCATTTGCGCGCGAGCAGGCGGCGCTGGAAAAATTGCTGGGCCAGCGTGGGGTGGCGGTGACGGTACTAAGACCCGCCGGGATGGCGGAGATCGGCGACCGGCGGATTGATGTCAGCGCCGAAGCGGGGGTGATTGATCCCGGCACGGCGGTGGTGGTGGTGAAAGTGACGGGCCTGCTGGTAATTGTGCGGCCGGCGTGATTATTGTTGTTGAGGTAACGCATGAATATTGTGTGTCTGGGCGATTCGATTACGGCGGCGGGTAATGTGGCCGATGCGCAGCGTTGGCCGATCTTATTACAGACGCAGTTGGAAACGTGGCGGCCGGGGCGGTATGTGGTGTATTCGCGCGGGGTGGGCGGGGATACCACGGCGATGGGGCTGGAGCGGTACAAAGAAGGGGTGCTCGGGCTCAAGCCGGGGCTGGCGATTTTTATGTTCGGGTTCAATGATGCCAACTGCCGGGAGTGGATGATCAGCAAGCCGCGGGTGAGTATGGCGGAGTTTAGCGCCAATCTGTATGAGATGGGTGTGGTGGCGAAGAAACACGGTATCCGCGCGGTGTATGGTCTGAATCACCCCACCGGGCCGGGGGATGGCAATCAGGGCGATGGCCGGTCGTATCCTAAACGGATGCTGGCGTATAACCGGGCGGTGCGGGCGGTGGCGCGGCGACTGCGGGCGGGGGTGATGGATTATCCGGCGTATCTGCGGAAACAGAAAATTGCCCTGCCCACGATTATGGCGGATTATGTGCATCTCAATGCGCTGGGCAATCAGCATCTGGCCGATTGTGCGTTTGCGGTGGTGCAGGCGGAATTGACAAAATTGGATTGAACCCGGCAGGGGCGGGCGCCTATAGTTGACGATTGTTGTGGGCAAAGCTGCTCATGATGCGGAAGATATTTTTACAGGAGTTTACGCATGGCGGAAAATTACGGATTCGATACTTTGTCGTTGCACGCGGGCCAAAGCGCCGACCCGGCCACGCATGCCTGTGCGGTGCCGATTTATGCCACGGCGGCGTATAACTTTGATTCCAGCGAACATGCGGCCAACCTCTTTGGGCTCAAGGAGTTCGGCAATATTTATTCGCGCCTGATGAACCCCACCAATGACGTGCTGGAAAAACGCCTCGCCGCGCTGGATGGCGGGGCGGCGGGGCTGGCGCTGGCCTCCGGGCAGGCGGCGATCAGCGCGGCATTGCTGACGATTGTGCACAGCGGGCAGAATTTCATCTCGGCCACGAGTCTCTACGGCGGCACGTGGACGCTGTTCACCCAGACTTTCAAACAAATGGGCATCGAAGTGCGCTTCTTTGATCCCCACCATCCCGAACAGATCGCCAAGCTGGTGGATGCCAACACGCGGGCGGTGTATATCGAATCGGTGGGCAACCCCAAGTGCGACATTCCCGATTTTCAGGCCATTGCGGATATCGCCCACAAACATGATCTGCCGGTGATCTGTGACAACACCACCATGACGCCGTATCTGCTCAAGCCCATCGAGCACGGCGCCGATGTGGTGGTCTATTCCGTGACCAAGTTCCTCGGCGGCCACGGTGTGCATGTGGGCGGGGCGATTGTGGACAGTGGCAAGTTCCCCTGGGCCAAGAATCCCCAGAAGTGGCCGGAGTTCTGTGCGCCTTCGCCTAGTTATCACGGCATCGTCTTTGAAGAAGCGCTGCGGCCGATCGGCAACATCGCCTACATCCTGCACATCCGCACGCACTGGCTGCGCGATACCGGGGCGTGTATGAGCCCGTTTGCGGCGTTCCTGTTCCTGCTGGGCATTGAAACACTGTCGCTGCGCATGCAGCGGCACTGTGAAAATGCGCTGGCCGTGGCGCGCTGGCTGCAGACGCATCCGCAGGTGCAGTGGGTGAATTACCCCGGCCTGCCGGGGCATCCGGACCATGCGAATGCCAACAAGTATCTGCCGCGCGGTGCGGGGGCGATTGTGGGCTTTGGCATCAAGGGCGGCCGCGCTGCGGGCGCGAAGTTCATCAACGCCGTCAAGCTGTGCAGCCATCTGGCCAACATCGGCGACGCCAAGACGCTGGTCATCCATCCGGCCTCGACCACGCACCAGCAACTGACCGA
>JBAXGE010000169.1:0-5011 GCA_037139555.1 Phycisphaerae bacterium | reverse complement strand
CAGGAACACCACGATTTCGCCGTCTGCCGCGAAGGCACGTATGACAAAGCGGTCGAGGGGATCAAGGAAGCCGTCAAACGCGGTTTCCGCACGACCACCAATACCACGCTCTTCGACGGCGCCGATCCCAATTCGGTGCGTAAATTCTTTGACGAGATGATGGCCCTCGGCGTGGAAGGCATGATGATCTCGCCGGGGTATTCGTATGACAAAGCCCCGGACCAATCGCACTTCCTCGGGCGCGCCAAGACGTGGAAGCTGTTCAAGCTGATTCTCAGCAACCGCAAGAAAAACTGGAAGTTCAACCAGTCCACGCTGTTCCTGGAATTCCTCATGGGCCAGCGCCATTACACTTGCACCCCCTGGGGCATGCCCACCTACAACGTATTCGGCTGGCAGAAGCCCTGTTATCTGTTGCAGGACGGTTATGCCGATACCTTTGCGGAATTGATCAGCAGCACCAAGTGGGCCGAATACGGCACCGAGTCGGGCAATCCCAAGTGCGCCCATTGCATGGTCCATTCGGGCTATGAAGCCAGCGCGGTGAACCATACCTTTGGTTCGCTGGGCGGTTTCCTGGCCACGGTCAAGAGCACGCTTTTGGGGCGTTACCCCAATCAGGCCGCGGCCGAGGAACTCACACGCATCCCCACCGCCCAGCCGGGGCATACCGTGAGTCTGACCGTCAGCGCCACCAATCCCGCCGCCCCCGCGCGTACCCCGCAGGATGCGGTGAAGTAAACGAGTATTATTTGCCTTGCAGACAGGAACTGTGGACATGAGCGAAGCGGACGAATCAGCAACCAGCCCCGACACCAATCCCGAAAACGCCCCCGGCACCGCCAAAACGCAACTGGAAGGCTGGGTTCCAACCCTGCACAGCCCGGCGGAGATTTACGAAGCGCTGGAAAAGGCTTTTGACTACCGCGGCGATGTGACCGTGACGCTGAAAGATGGCACCCATATCGAAGGCTACATCTTCGACCGCCGGGCCGGCAGCGAACTGGCCGCCAGCGTGATCCGCATCATGCCCACCGGCAGCAAAGACAAAGTATCCGTCCGCTACAGCGACCTGGCCGGCCTGGCCTTCACCGGCCGCGACACCGCACAGGGCAAGAGCTTTGAAACCTGGGTAGCCAAATACCACGCCAAAAAAGCCGCCGGCGAAACCAACATCGGCATCGACGCCGAGGCGCTGGATTGAGTTGCTGATTTACCTGTTATAGTTTGATAAATGGTCCGGTACACCCGAATCCAACTGCTCGTGTTTTGACGTGCAGATAATCGCTACTTGGATGCCTGTTGTTCTTCCATCTCCAAGAACTGATCCTGAAGAGTACCATCCAGCCTTTGCCCGGATAGTTCTACAGTAACGGGGCCAGGTTGTTGCGGCAATTTCGTCACCCCATCGAAGACGCCGAATAGATTGGAGATCGTATCCACCATGACCTGCCTTATGATCTTGAATAGCATTTCCTTGTTGGAATCGTCAAGGCTGGCATAAAACCGCAAGGCTTCCCTTGCATAGGAATCTGTCGCCTTTTCCGCATCCGATTCTGCAAACATCTGTCGATAGATTTGTAGATTGGCATCAAGCACTTCCTTCCGCACACCGGCTACGAAATCACGATCATTCATAATCATGGTGTTCCTTTCACCCTTACGATTGGGTACTGGCCTTCCTCACGAATCGTGGACTCGAGCTATGTACTTTATCTGTGCGGCCCGTAATGCCGTACTCGGGCGCAATGCCTCTTGCGAGAATTCAATAACGCGGCACGCCCGTATCCACCAGCACACTCCACGCGTCAATCCCACCGGCCATCGAGAATACCTGCGTAAAACCTTCCTTGCGCAGAATCGCCGCGGCGTTCATGCTGCGGACGCCGTGGTGGCATTGGGTGATGACCAGCTTGTCCTGCCAGTCGGCAATCTCTTCCCAGCGGTGATGCAGCGTGTCGAGTGTGATCAGCGTGGAACCGGCAATTTTGGCGGTCTGATATTCGCCGGGCCGGCGCACATCCAGCAGCAGGAATTCCTTGCCTTCGCGCCGCCACTGGGCCACCTGTTCGGGGTGGACTTCCCACGCGGGGTTGACTTTCAGTTGCATGCCGGTGGGCGTCAGCACGGGCTTGCTGGCATTGGCCGAGGGCATGCCGCAGAATTCCTGATAGTCAATCAGTTGCTTGATACTGGGCTGGTCGCCGCACACCGGGCACTTGGGATCGCGCCGCAGTTTCAGTGTGCGCAGTTCCATATTCAGCGCATTGATGGTCTGCAAACGCCCGAACAGCGGCTTGCCGATTTGGGCCAGCAGCTTGATCGTCTCATTGGCCTGCATCGAGCCGACAATCCCACACATGGCGCCAAACACGCCCCCTTCAGCGCAACTGGGCACCATGCCCGGCGGCGGGGGTTCGGGATACTGACAGCGATAACAGCCGGTACTGATGGGCTGGCCCAGCCACTCTTTCAGATGCGGCGCAAAGACCGTCACCAACCCCTCAAAGCGGAAAATCGAACCGTCCACATTGATCTTGCGCAGCAGCACGCACGCATCGTTGACCAGATAGCGCGTGGGGAAATTGTCGGTGCCGTTGATGATCAGGTCATACGGCGCGATCCATTCCAGCGCATTGGCACTGGTGATCAGCCCGGCGTGCTTGATGATATTCACATCCGGATTCAGCGCCCGCAGGCGCTCGGCGGCGGTATCCAGCTTGCTCTGGCCCACATCGGCGGTGGTATACAGTATCTGCCGCTGCAGATTGGAATGGTCCACCGTGTCGAACTCGGCCATGCCAATCGTCCCCACCCCGGCGGCGGCGAGATACAGGGCAATGGGACACCCCAGTCCGCCGGCCCCAATGATCAGGACCTTGGCATTCAGCAAACGCTGCTGGCCCTCGCTGCCGACTTCGGGCAGCGAAATATGCCGCGCATAGCGGGCCTTTTGCAGATCGGTCAGCGTGTTATTGGAAGGTGCGGGCAAATCACAAGGCATAGCATGACTCCAGAAAAATCACTGGCGTATCATAGGCCACAGGGGCCGCATGGGTCGCAGGCGTTTATTTCCGCTGGGTTTCGATGCCGGGTTGCACGGTACCAAGGATCGGCAGGCTCAGGCCCGTATGAGGCTTAACGGTGACTAGCTTTTCCTTGGGCCGGGCAATCAGGTCATAGCCGTCCCAGGCCGTGATGGCCACGCGCAGCACCTCGCCCGGCGCGGCGCTGACTTTTTCCACAATCACCGTGCCGTCAATATCCGGCGCCTGACCCTGATGCCGGGCCACGGCCAGCTTGCGCCTACGGTCGGCGCCATCCACCAGCACCTCCACCTCGCGTCCCACCCACGCCTGCTGTTTGCGGAACACAAGTTCCTGCTGGGCCAGCATCAATTCCTCTTTCCGCGCCGCCGAGACCTTGGCCGGTACGGCGTGGGTCTGCCACAAACGCCCCGCGGGGGTTCCCGGTTCGGGCGAATATTCAAACACGCCCAGACATTCAAATTCCTGCGCGCGGACGAAGTTCACCAGTTTCCGATGCTGGGTGTCGGTCTCGCCGGGGAAGCCGGTGATCAGCGTGGTGCGGATGGTGATGCCCGGCACCCACTTACGCAGCTTTTCCAGCAGCGTCAGCGTTTGTTTCGCGGTAACCTTGCGGCGCATGGATTTCAGGATGGTGTCGTCAATATGTTGCAGGGGGATATCAATATACTTGGCGATCTTGGGGCTCTCGGCTAGCGCGCGGATCATATCATCGGTGAAGCTGCTGGGATACGCATACATCAACCGTACCAGCCCCACGCCGGGGACCTTGCTGATCTGCCGCAGCAGCCCCACCAGCCCGGGGGCATAGCCGATATCGCTGCCATAACTGGTGGTATCCTGCCCGATCAGATTCAGTTCATACGCGCCATCGGCGATGAGTTCCTCGGCTTCCGAGAGGATGTCGGCCATGGGCTTGGAACGCATGCGGCCACGGATGCTGGGGATGGTGCAGAACGTGCAGCCCTGATTGCAGCCTTCGCTCATGCGCAGATACGCATAATGGCGCGGCGTCAGCCGCAGCCGCGCGCTATCGGAATCCTGATACCCCTTGCCGATGGCTTCGCGGCCGGGCTTGCTGATGTAAGTGCTGACCGTGTGATAGCCGCCCATATCCCGGCCGGTTTCGGGCAGGGGGGTGAAATTGCCGCGCACGGCTTTGACGATGTGTTCGCGATCAAACACACCCACCAGCGCGTCCACCTCGGGCACGGCTTCGAGCAATTCGGCTTTTTGTCGCTGGACCAGACAGCCCGCGACGATGATGCGTTTGTCTCCGCCTTTTTTCTGGGCCTTTTTTTTCGCGGCGATGGCTTCGCGGATCACTTCCAGCGATTCAATTTTGCTGGCTTCCAGAAACCCGCACGTATTGATGACGATGGCATCCGCTTCGGCATGGTTGGGCGTGAGCGCCAATCCGTCTTCGGCCAGCAAGCCCAGCATCTTTTCGCTGTCCACCAGATTTTTCGGACAACCCAGCGACACAAACGCCACGCTCTGGACTTCGACCGGCTGGGGATGGAGAGTCTTACTTACACTTTTCCGCGCCATGAAACAACCTCGTAACAAACTTGGGATAACTACTTCAGCATCTTAGCCCAAGGCGGGCGTTAATGCTCCCGGCGGGTGATAAAAACCGCCATCTGTTGCAGCAGGTCGCGGGCGGGACTGGGGGGCAGAACTTGCAAGGCCGCCACGGCTTCATCCACATACCGCTGGGCCGTGGTGCGGGCATAGGTGATGCTGGTCGAAGGCGCCAGTAATTGGCGCACACGTTCCACGCGGTCACTGTCGCGCGATTCCAGCAACCCGCGCAACAACGCCCGGTGTTCCGGAGCGGCTTCACGCAGGAAGTGAATCATGGGCAGCGTTAATTTCGCTTTTTCGATATCCGTCCCCAGCGATTTGCCCACCGTCCGCTGCTTGCCGACGATGTCGAGGATGTCATCCACGATCTGGAAGGC
>JBAXGE010000168.1:0-5045 GCA_037139555.1 Phycisphaerae bacterium | reverse complement strand
CACAAACCGAACCTGACTTTTGTCCATTTCCCCGCGCCCGACACGGCGGGCCATGCCAGTGGCTGGGGCAGTCCCGAACAGATCAAGGCTGTCGAGCGCAGCGATGAGGCCGTCGGCAAGGTACTCACCGCGCTGACCGCTGCGGGTATCCGCAAAGAGACCCTGATTATTGTCACCGCGGATCACGGCGGGGCCGGTACCAATCATGGCCCCAACGATCCCCGTTCGCGGCATATCCCGTGGATTGCGGTCGGCCCGGGCGTGCGGGCGAACTATGACCTGACGCTTAATAAAGACCTGACCATCAACACGGAAGACACTTTTGCCACTGCGTGTTATGTTCTGGGCATCCCGCTGCCGGCCAACTGTGTGGGTAAAGCCGTCACGGATATCCTCGGGAAAGCGGACGCCAAATAACCGATGCGCCGTGCCCAGGCCGTTGGCGCGCACGCGCAACTTGGTTATTATGCGAGAGTGTGAAATCACTTGTGTTTCCGCCCTCACGAAAGCCCACGCCATGTTCCGCCAAGATTGGAATGATCGTGCTGTCACTGAACGTAATCGCCAACCCGCGCATGTGCCGTTGGGTGGATATCCTGATTTGGCCAGTGCCCGGCGCGGCGCTACGCCCCATGTGCTGACGCTCGACGGCACTTGGTCGTTCCAGCTCTATCCCAATCCGGAAGCCTGTCCGGCCGATTTCTTCACGCCGGGATATGCCGATACCGCTTGGTTGAAAGTCCCCGTCCCCGGCACCTGGCAGATGCCCGGTTACTGCGGTCTGGGGCAGGTCAACGACACCACCAGCATAGACCGGCCGATCTATACTAATATCACCTATCCGATTTCGTTTGCGGATTATCCCCACGCCCCTGCGGCCAATCCCACGGGTTGTTATCGCACCACGTTTCGCGTGCCGGCCGACTGGTCGGGCCGCAAACTCAGCGTGATCTTCGAGGGCGTGGATTCGGCCTTTCACGTCTGGCTGAATGGTCAGGAATTGGGGTTCAGCACCGATAGCCGGCTGCCGGCGGAGTTTGATATCACGGCATTGGTGCAACCGGGCGAGAATGTGCTGGCGGTGCGGGTCTATCGCTGGTCGCATGGTACATGGCTGGAAGATCAGGATATGTGGCGGTTGGCGGGGATCCAACGCAGCGTGTGGTTGCTGGCGAAGCCGATGGTTGGGATTGGTGATTTCCGGGTCCGTACGCATTTGGACGCATTGTATCGCGGGGCTACGCTGGAAGTCGTCGGCATGTTTCCGGCCATTGCCGACACGCAACTGGAGCAATACCGGTTCTCTGCGGAGTTGTTTGATGCCAGCGGCGCGCCGGTCGTGGCACTGCCCGGGCAGACGCTGCAACGCCCGCGCACTTGCACCCTCAGCACCACCCTTAACGCGCCGCGGCTGTGGTCGGATGAAGACCCCTATCTGTATACGCTGGTGGTTCAATTGTGGGACGCTGGCGGTACGCTGCTGGATACTGAAACGTGTAAAGTGGGCTTCCGTAAAGTCGAGATCAAAGACGGTTGCCTGCTGCTCAATGGCCAGCCGGTCAAAATCCGCGGGGTGAACCGGCACGAATTCGACCACCGCACCGGCAAGACCATCAGCGAAGCCCAGATGCAAACCGACATCCGACTGATGAAACAGGCCAATATCAACGCCGTGCGCACCTCGCATTATCCCAATTGCAGCCGTTGGTATGAGTTGTGCGATGAATTCGGCCTGCTGGTCGTGGCGGAGACCAATCTCGAAACTCATGGGATGTATCCGCGGGAGCGGGCCGCGCTGGACCCGCAATGGCTGCCCGCCCACCTGCTGCGGATCAGCCGGATGGTGGAACGTGACAAAAACCATCCCAGCATCATCCTGTGGTCGCTGGGCAATGAGTCGGGTTATGGCCCGGCCCACGACGCAATGGCCGCCTGGGCCCGTGCGGCCGATCCGACGCGGCCGATCCACTATGAAAACGCCGGGAGTGTATCCGCCACCGACATCCAATGTCCGATGTACGCCAGCATCGCGGGTTGTCTGGAGCGGCTGATGAGCGATGCCCGGCGTCCGGTGATTCAGTGCGAATATGCGCACGCCATGGGCAACAGTTCGGGCAATCTGAAAGAACATTGGGAAACCATCTGGCGTCAACCCCGCTTTCAGGGCGGCTTTATTTGGGACTGGGCCGATCAGGGGATTCTCGTACACACCCCAGAAGGCCAGCCCTATTGGGCCTATGGCGGGGACTTTGGCGAAACGCAGCATGACGGATGGTTCTGCAATAATGGACTGGTTTTCCCGGATCGCACCTTGCATCCCTGCTATCACGAAGTGGCTTATTGGTACCAGACCATACACACCCAGTGGGCACCGCCGCCCCGGCGCGGTACGTTGCCCCCCGAAACGCTGCGCATCACCAACCGCCAATTCTTCCGTACACTCGCCGGGGTCACGGCCACGTGGCGTCTTTGGGAAGCGGGTGTGGAAACGGCGACGGGAACAATCCCGCTGCCGGAACTGGCGCCCCAGCAATCGGCCAATCTCACCCTGACGTTACCCCCCGCCACGCAGAGCGGACAGGAACGGCACGTGGTCATTGAATACAGGCTACAAGACGCCACCACTTGGGCCCCGGCAGGTTTTATCGTGGCCAGGGAACAGTTGCCCCTGCCCCGCTTTCCCCAATCCGTTGCGTTATGCCCCGGCCAGCAGGCCCAATGCCGGCAGGCCGGCCAGCAGGCGACCCTGACCACGGCAGGCTTAAGTGCCACCGTGGACCTGCACAGCGGAGAACTGATCGCGCTGCTGCGTGGGGAGCTAAACTACCTTACCCACCCGCTGCATCATCAATTCTGGCGGGCGCCGGTGGATAATGATGTGGGCGGAGTGGAAATAACCTACGGCATCCGCTGGCGTAATGCCGGATTGGACCGGCTGCAAACCCAAGTACTGAATACCGACCTGAGCGCGCCCGGCGTTGTGCGCATCACGGCCCGGCATCAGGCCCCCGGGGTGACGACGGGGTTCACTACTACCACCACGTATTGCCTGCGCAATGATGGGGTTCTGGTGATTGATGCCGAAGTCAGCGCCGATCCGGATTTGCCGTTGCTGCCGCGGATCGGGCTGCAGCTTGCGCTCCCCGGCCAGTTTGACCGCTGCCGCTGGTTCGGGCGCGGGCCCCATGAAAACTATGTGGATCGTATCGGTTCCGCGTTTGTGGGCCGGTATGAATTGCCTGTAGACGACTTATACGTGCCTTATATCCACCCCACCGAAAACGGCGGTCGGTGCGATGTCCGTTGGGTGGAACTCGTGGATGGCAGCGGTGCCGGCCTGCGGGCGTGGAGTGATACCCCGCTGCAATTCAGTGCCCATCGCTTTACCACCGCCGACCTGACCGGGGCGGAACACACGATTGACCTGCCCCGCCGGCCTGACATTACCTGGTCGCTGGACCACCGGCATGCCGGCGTCGGGGGCGATATCGGCTGGGGGCCCAGCGTGTATGAGGCGTACCAGATCAAGCCCGGTCTGTACCGTTACCGCATGTATCTGAAACCCCTCACGGCGGGCGCCAACTCAGAGGCATGAGCCGGGATTACTCGGCCAGAACCATGTTGTTTTTGTGAATCGCTTCCGGTTCCGGGTTGGTCGTATGCAGGAGTTGGGCGATCTCGCCGCTCTTGTGGCCCATGATGATTTCCATATCGGCCCGGGCGTAATTTACCAGCCCACGGGCGACAATCTCCCCGACGGGGTTCAACACCGCGACGGCATCGCCGCGTTTGAATTCGCCGCGCACGGCGGTGACTCCCCGGGCCAGCAGGCTCTTATTGGCGGTCAGGGCTTTGGCCGCGCCGGCATCCACCACCAATTCGCCTTTGGTCTTGGCGGTCAGGGCGATCCAGCGCCGCCGCGAGTTCATGCGCCGCGGACCGGGCACTACCAGCGTCCCCACGGCATCCCCGGCCAGTAATTTCAGCAGAATATTCCGCGCCTTGCCGTTGGCAATCAGCACCGGCTCCCCTGCGGTGCCCACCGTTCCGGCGGCCATTAGTTTGGACCCCATGCCGCCGGTGCCGCGCGACGATTTGGTATCACGTACCAGCGCGCCGGTTGTGGCCATGTCCTGAATCACCGGCACGGTCTGGCCCGACTCATCGAGCAGGCCATCCACCACACTCAGCAGCACCAGCAAGTCCGCGCCCAGCAGGTTGGTTACCTGAGCGGCGATCAGGTCATTATCCCCGAAGCGGATTTCATCTACCGCGACGGTATCGTTTTCATTGAACACCGGCACCGCACGGTTTTCATGCAGGGCCGCCACGCAGTTACGCAGGTTCAAATAGCGCTGCCGGTCTTCGAAATCGCTACGCGTGATGAGTACCTGCCCCACGGCCAGACCGTGGGTCCGGAACGCTGCGGCAAAATGATTGATCAGAATGCTCTGCCCCACCGCGGCAGTGGCCTGCAACATGGGCAGTTCCTTGGGCCGACCGGGCAGTTTCAATTCCGTGATGCCCGCGCCGATGGCGCCGGAGCTGACCAGCGTGGTCATGATGCCGCGCTGGTGCAACTGGGCGATCTGGTCGGCGAAGTGGCCGATGAGTTCGGTATCCAACTGGCCGTTGGCCGCGGTGAGCGCGTTAGTTCCAATCTTCACCACCACGCTGCGCACGCCCGCGAGGAAAGATTGCCGGTCGAGAGTTTTTCCAGAGTTAGGCATAGTGTGTACAGCATAATGCCAGCGGCCATGGCTGGAAAGTCCACCCATGGCCGCCGTCGGAATTCATGCTTTGCCAAAAGCTCAGATCAGCATCGCCAGCGGCTGTTCCAGCAGGGTCTTGATTTCACCGAGGAACTTCGCCCCGGTGGCGCCATCAATGACGCGGTGGTCGCAGGACAGGCTTAGGTTCATCACTTCGGCCACGGCGACCTGGCCATCTTTGGCCACGGCCTGGGCACTGGTGCCGCCCACGGCCAGAATCGCCGCTTCCGGCGGGTTCACGATGGCCTGGAAATTCTTCACGCCGTACATGCC
>JBAXGE010000167.1:0-5049 GCA_037139555.1 Phycisphaerae bacterium | reverse complement strand
CCCCGCCTTTGCCACCGCATAAATCCCCAGCATCGCAAACGGATCCCGCGCCGCCCAACTGCTGATATTCACAATCACCCCGCCCGTATCCGTGCGGTGATCGCCCACCGGCGCGGCTTTATGCTGGGCGGCCAACACCGGCCACAGCGCATGCGTCAGGTAATACGCACTACTCAGATTCGCAGCGATAATTTTCTGAAACTCCTCCACCCCACACTCTGCCACGCCGCCGATCCCCGCATAGCCCGCACAATTCACCAGCGCATCAATCCGCCCAAACGTCGCCTGCGCAGAACTGATAATCCCCGCCGCCGTCGCCGGGTCGGCCACATCCGCCGTAATCACCAGCGCCTTGCGTCCCAGCGCCATGATCAGCTTTTTCTGATGCTCCAACGGTCCCGCACGTCGGCCCACCAGCGCGATATTAAACCCCGCCTTCGCCAGCCGCGTCGCAATGGCTTGACCGATCCCCGATCCACCGCCGGTAACAATGGCACATGACATAATTAGGCTCCACAAAAGAATGACTGGTTTTGCTCTCTCTATCTTAGGCGCAAGCCGGAACATTTACCACGCTCCGCCCCCCAATCCGGGCGACCGCCGGTCGCCCCTACCTTCATTTCTGTGTGGTTCTGTGGCTTCCGTGGTTAAACTCCCCCCGCGTATTTTCGTTGCGTCGTCGCGCCGTTGCGTGAGACTCCCCCCGTCCCGTTGCGTGAAATCCCCCCGGCCCTTACACTGCATCGCTATTGTGTTCCGTTGCCTTTGGCTTAGGAATCCCCGATGGCGTTGAAACCGAATTTGCACCCCGAACCGTGGTATATCACCGTGCCTGATGAGGCCGGGATGTTGGATTGGGCCACTGTGTTTGGCAACCCCAACCCCGTCGAGCTGGAAATCGGCAGCGGCAAGGGGACGTTTTTGCTCAATGTCGCCCAAGCCTATCCCGACCGCAATTACATCGGCATCGAATGGGCCAAGCCCTATGCCGATTTCGCCGCCGACCGGCTCCGCCGCCATGCCCAGCACAATACCCGCATGGTCTGTGCCGAGGCCACCTGGTGGCTGCGTTGTCATGTCCCTGCGGGCAGCCTCGCGGGCATCCATGTCTATTTCCCCGACCCCTGGCCCAAAACCCGCCACCACAAACGTCGCCTCGTGCAACAGCCCTTCATCCAAGAGGCCCACCGCATTCTCCGCTCCGGCGGCACGCTGCGCCTGGTCACCGACCACGCCGACTATTTCGCCTGGATGCAGGATGTGCTGGCCCGTCAGGACCTGCTGACCGTGATCCCCTTCACCGGCGTGATCAACCCCGGCGACGAACGCGGCGTGGTGGGCACCAACTTTGAAAAGAAATACATCACCGAAGGCCGCACCTTCCACGCCACCGCTGCGGTGAAACCCGCGGACTGAGGCGCTGGGACGGGGGGAGAGACGAAGTTAAGAGTTAAGAGTTTAGAGTTAAGAGTTGAAGACGGGGGAACGAAATGCGGGCGTGGACGCCCGCGCTCCCAGGCGGGGGGACGGGGGGAGGTGACCGGCGGTCGCCCGTGCCGGGGTTGGGGAATATTCGGGGTGGTTGGTGCGTCCGGGCGTTATTGGTAGAACGCCAGGACGGTGTCGGCGACGCGGGTGATTTGGGCGTCGGTTAGTTCGGGGTAAATGGGCAGCGCGAGGACTTCGGCGCAGGCTTGTTCGGTGTGGGGGAACTGGCCGGGCTTGTAGCCGAGGTTGGCGAAGCATTCCTGCAGGTGCAGGGAGCGGGGGTAGTAGATGTTGCAGCCGACGCCGTGTTTGGTCAGGTGGTCGCGGAGGGCGTCGCGCTTGGGGGCGCGGATGACGTATTGGTGGTAGACGTGGTGGTTGCCCGGGGCGGTGACGGGGGCAATGACCGCGCTGCCGGCGAAGCGCTGGTTGTAGTAGGCCCCGATGGCGCGGCGGCGGTTGTTCCACTGGTCCAGATATTTCAGTTTCACTTCCAGAATGGCGCATTGGATGGCGTCGAGGCGGAAGTTGCCGCCGACGAATTCGTGGTGGTAGCGCGAGGTTTCGCCGTGCTGGCGGGTTTGCTTGAAGCGCGCGGCCAGCGTGGCATCGCGGGTAATCAGGGCGCCGCCGTCGCCATAGGCGCCGAGATTTTTGGTCGGGTAGAAGCTCAGGGCCGCGCAGCGCGAATGGGTGCCCATGACCGCGCCGGTGGCGTCGAGGGCGCCGATGCTCTGGGCGGAATCTTCGATCACCGGCAGGTTATGACGGCAGGCGATTTCGGCGAGCTTAAGGGCGTTGACCATCTGGCCGAACAGGTGCACGGGCATGATGGCGCCGGTGGCGGGGGTGATGGCCGCGGCCACGGCGGGGAGGTTGATCAGGAAGGTGTCGGGATCAATGTCCACAAAGACGGGTTTGGCGCCGGTGCGGGCGATGGTGCCAGCGGTGGCGAAGAAGGTGAACGGCGTGGTGATGACCTCCGCGCCGGCCCCGATGCCCAGAGCCATCAGCGCGGCCAGCAGGGCGTCGGTGCCCGAGGAGATGGCCACAGCGTGGGCGCCGTGCAGGGCGCCGAGTTTTTGTTCGAAGCTTTCCACGGCCCAACCGCCGGTGAATTGCTGGCTTTCCAATACCTTGATGACGGCGGCCTCGATTTCGGGGCGCAGGAGTTGGTATTGGGTGGTCAGTTCAAACAACGGGACGTTGGGAGTGCTCATGCGCTTCCTTTCGGCGAGCCGGACGTTAGGTTGGCCAGATCGCGGTTAAATTCGATGCCCTGTTGCGTCAGGGCGGCTAAGACCGCTTGCACATGCGCGAGGTCACGGGTTTCCATGGTAATGGAAATTTCGGTCAGAGCAACATCGCGCGGGCCAAAAAGCCGTTCGTGGAAAATCTCTTTGACATTGGCTCCGGCGGCGGCGAGGACTTCCAGTAGACGGGCCAGTGAGCCGGGCCGGTCGGCGACTTTGAAATCCAGCCGGAGCATGCGGCCGGTCTGGGCGAGGCCGCGTTCGATGATGCGGGAAAGTATGGTGACATCAATATTACCGCCGCAGAGGATCAGCACGGTGGGGCCGGGCTGCAGACGGCCGGCGACGGCGAGTCGGGTGGCGGCGGCCAGAGCTACAGCGCCCGCGCCTTCGACGACGGTTTTTTCCAGTTCCAGCAGTTGCAGGATGGCGGTGGCGATTTCGGGTTCCTCGACGAGTACGACTTCGTCCACCTTGCCGCGGATGAGATCAAAGCAATATTGGCCCATTTCGGCCACGGCCAGGCCATCGGCCAGCGTGGGGCGGGTGGTGACGCGGGTTACCTTGCCGGCGGCCAGCGAGGTATGCAGCGAGGGGGCATTGGCGGCTTCGACGCCGAAGATGCGGACCTCGGGGCGCAAGGCCTTGAGGACGGTGCAGACGCCCGCCAGCAAACCGCCGCCGCCGACGGGGACGATGAGGTTGGCGACATTGGGGACATCTTCGAGGATTTCCAGCGCCATGGTGCCCTGGCCGGCGATGATTTGGGGGTCGTCGAAGGCGGGGATGAAGGCGCGGGCGGTGGCTTGGCTTAATTGCAGGGCGTGGCTGCGGGCGGAATCGAAATCCTCGCCGTGGAGGATGACTTCCGCGCCGAAGGTGCGGCAATTGCTGACCTTGACCAGCGGCGCCCAGCGGGGCATGACGACGGTGACGGGGATGCCCAGTTCGCGGCCATGGTAACTGAGGCCCAGGGCATGGTTGCCAGCGCTGGCGGCGACCACGCCGGCGGCGCGTTGGGCGGGGGTCAGGAGCATGAGTTTGTTGCGCGCCCCGCGTTCCTTGAAGCTGCCGGTCATTTGCAGGTGGTCGAGTTTGCAGAAGATTTCGCTGTGGCAGAGCTGGCTCAGGGACAGCGAATAGGGACACGGGCTGCGGTAGATGACCGAACCGATGCGCTGGCGTGCGGCCTGGATGTCAGCCAGGGTAACACTCATGCGTACCTCCTTCCCGATGGGTGCCGGGGGGTTGGGTAAAAAGCGGCCGACGGGGCCTTAGCCCTGCGTGACCGTGGGGCGATACAACTTGGTTTCGAAGGCCCGCTGGTATTCGGTCCAGGTGCTGTCTTCGCAGGGGGCGTTGACGGCATCGAGGGCCATGCGGGTCTTGGCGTCGAGGTTATCAATCAGGTTGATGAGGATCGCCTCGGGGGTTTTGGGCACAATGGGCGAGCCGAATTCGGGCACGCCGTGGTGCGACAGCAGAATATGCTCCAGCACCGTCAGCAATTCCTTGCGGATGGGGGTGCCGCGCTGGGTGGCGAGGGCGGCGGCTTTCTGGTTGAGCCAGACGACGCCCATGACGATATGGCCGACGAGTTTGCCAGCGTCGGAATAATCAAAGCCGACGGTGTAGGTGAGTTCGCGGGTCTTGGCCAGATCATGCAGGAACAGGCCGGTGAGGACGAGGTCCTGATCAATATCGGCGTAGCGCGGGCAGATGAGTGTGGCCAGTTCCATCAGGTCGTGGGTGTGTTCGAGCAGCCCGCCGATCCAGGCATGGTGCATCGCGGCGGCGGCGGGGGCGATGGTGAAGAGTTTCATCAGTTCGGCGTCGTCGAGATAGCACTGCAGCAGGGCCTTGAGGTCGGCATCGCGCACGGTGGCGAGGATTTCTTTGACCCGGGCGAACATCTGGGGGACGCTGCGCTGGGTGCTGCGGATGAGTTCGGAGATGTCAATTTTGCTGTAGTCGGTGATGGGCACGATGCTGTCGGCAACGAGCTGGAGGTGGCCCTGATAGTTTTCGACCCGGCCTTTGACGTGGACATAGCCGCTGGTGGGGAGCTTGTCATACATGTCGCGGGGGGCATTCCAGAGGCGCAGGTTGATGCGGCCGGTGGCATCGCCACAGTCGGCCTTGATGTAGATTTTATTGGTCGAGGTGGTACCGAGCTGCTTATCCGAAAGGATGAAGCTCTGGTCCAGATAATCGCCATCGTGTAACTGACTGATCGCAATCCGCGGCATTAGGTGCTCCTTGAGCAAAGAATAACGCACCAAGGTATGCGAAAACGGGTGAATATGCC
>JBAXGE010000166.1:0-5088 GCA_037139555.1 Phycisphaerae bacterium | reverse complement strand
AACTGCCCCAAACGCATCGTGCTCAAGCCCAACATGTACAATGCAATAGCATCCTTGGGGTTAATCTGAATGGCCGTATTGAAGGTACCCACGGCCTCCTGGTGACGGCCAAAGTGGGCCAAGCATTGTCCCAGATAGCGATACGACTCCGCATCATTCGCATCCATCTGAATCGCATTTTGGAATGTTTCCATAGCCCGCTGGTAGTTTGATTCTTTGAGGAAGCATAGTCCTTTTTGCCGGTGGGCGTTGGGCAGGCTGGCATTTTTCAGCAAAGCGTCATCGTATTTGCGTAAAGCTTGCGTGGTTTGCCCCAGCAACTGGTAGGTGCGCCCCATCTCGTAGTGGGTTTGGGCATCTTCGGGATCCAGCACCAACGCCTTACTGTAGGCCATGATGGCCAACTGGAACGAGCCCATTTCACGATGTATCCAAGCCAAAATTGACCAATAAAAGAAGGAATTCTTGGGTGCATCGCCCAAATCCTTCAATCCCTTCAAGGCGGTGCCGTATTCCTTGGCCTGCATGGCCGTCCAGATCGTATCCAACGCTACGGCCTGACTGGCCGGGATGGGGCGTGAGCCATAGCCCGCAAAACGCCGAACCAGATCATGCCGGACCAGGCTGCGGATCAACGCATCGCCGGTGACATACTCGGTCAACTGTTCGTTAGCCTTTTTGGGGGTAACGGTCATAAAGCCGTGCAATTGTCCATTAATATCAAAAACCGGTCCGCCTAGCGAGGTAGGGGCCAGATTCAGATTGGTGCGGACAAACGTGGGAGACAAGTCATCACTGGCCTCGATCATAGGGTTGGTATCGCGCCGGGTGCTTTGAATAACCCCCTTGAGCATAAACCGCCCAGTGGCGCCGACCGGAGAATTGATTGAGAATACTTCCGTGTTTTCTAAAAAATTATTCGCGATATTCACGTCCAATGGCTGGGTTAAAGATTCGCGAACACGCAATACCGCCAAGTTGGCGGGGACATTAAGACTATCAATGCCGTCGGCCATATAGATCACACCATCGCCGGTTTTGATGGTGACCAGATACGCGTTCTGCACCAAATCCAACGCCGTGACAAAAGTTCCCCGTTGGAAAATGAAGACCCCCAGCCCGCGGCCGGTTTCTTCGAACTTGGCATTGCGTACTTCCACGGTGCCTACGGCACCATTCATTGCCGTTTGCAGTTCCGCCTCGTTGGCAAACTTGATATCCCGCCCCGGCAGTGTTCCGGACTTGCCACCGTTGTAACGCCAGACCCCGATAAAGACGACTAAAACCGCCAACACGCTCGGGATGACCAACCAAAGGGCTTTGATCCGCTGGGTTCGATAAAAGGTTCCATCCGCGTAGCGTTCGTATTCCCACGGTCCGAGCCTCTGTAGGATGGTCATGCGGGTGGGGAAAGGACCATCCGTTTCCTGAACAAAATCAACGGCGACTTTGGCCTGTAACATCCCATCACGGATGCCAGCGGTATCGGCCAGCACGTCGGTGGGGGGAGCTTTGCGCTCGGAATCTTGCGGTGCGGTTGCATCGGCCATTTTTAAGTTCCAACCTTAACAAACAAGCACTTTTCACACTCAGCGACGGATTCATGTCGCCGTGACTCATGCCACTAGATATACATTACGCCAGTGTATACGGCCACCCCTAAACCGGGCATACCGTTACTATGGGTTATCATGCTTCATCATAGCGCGGCAGTCAACTGTCAGGGAAAGGTTTTATTCGAGTCCTAGGAATTACCCCCCGGCACCTTAGCACGACAGGGTGATAAATCCGGAAATCAGCGCGTCACAAGGCTCCTCACGGACAAAAAATCGTGCAAAGCTTAGAAAAATTATGACTTTTTACTTGCCATACGGCGAAAACAGGCTATTTTATTGCTTATCAGACTGTTTCTATGTCTTTGCGGGGCTAAGGATGGCCCTCACATGAGACAGCCTGCATTTCGAAACGCCATGTATAAGGAGGAACTTTCATGGCCAAGAGTCTCACGAAGTCGGCACTGGCAGCGAAGTTGGTCGAAGCGGTCGGTAAGGCTACCGGCGGCGAAGTCACCAAGAAGCAAGCGATTGCGTTCTTGGATGAACTGACCAAGATTGCCTACAAGGAAGCGAAGAACAAATTCACGCTCCCCGGTTTGGGCAAGCTTGTGTTGGTTAACCGCAAGGCCCGCATGGGTCGCAACCCCGCCACGGGCGAAGCGATCAAGATCCCGGCCAAGAAGGTTGTGAAGTTCCGCGTCGCCAAGGCCGCCAAGGATTCGATCCTCGGCTAAGCGATCGGTGCGAACTGAGCCTAGTATTAAGGGCTCCCCACTGTCCTGGGGAGCCCTTACTCTTTTTGCACACAGCATGATGTATATACGTAGCGGACGTTATGGCATTTCCAATGGGGGCAAACCGCGTTGCTGACGAATCCGATCCGTTAACCCGGCCAATTTCAAACACTCGGGACTACGCACCAATTCCACCCGACCATCGGCATACGCCACCCAACGCTGGCCGCTCTTGCGATCATATCGTTCCGCCAATAGCAAACCCACATCGGCCAAATTCTGCACCCTTAGCCCCGCGCCAAAATAGGCGAAGTCACTATGCGCGGCCACTTGCTCAGAAGCATCCGGCGCATCGGTATTCACCGGCACAGTCGGCGGTACCCGCGCCCCGACCAGCGTATCTAAATCCGCGTATGTGATCGCCCCCCCCGCCACCAGCCGGCCCAGATGATCGGGATATATACCATCGTGCGTTTGCGCATACGCCACACAGGCACCGGCCACGCGTTGTAATTGCGGCCCCGTGCGGGCCTCATCCGTGGCCATCGCTTCAACATAGCGCAGGGGCAAGACGCCCAGCTCATAGACCGCCCACCACATCGGCACAGTTAGCAGGCAACCCGTAATCCCCAGACCCACCGCCCAATTCGCCCACTTTATTCCGCGATAGCGCTGCGGTTCCTGCCGAATTTTTCGACCCGACAGCCGGCCCAACACCAAGCCCGGCAGGGCCAGCACAATACAAGGCCCCAGCAGCGAGACTAAACTCAATACCGCCCCCCATACCGCAGCGCGCGATACCTGTGGGGCATCCGAAGTCATACTACGGCCATCTACCATGATCATTCCCTTCCCGAACATGCACCCTTACAGCCAGTGCAGGTGATAACCGCCATCCACGTTGATCACTTCGCCCGTCGAGAAGGGCAGGAGATTTTGCGCCACCGCAGTAACCGCTTTGGCGATATCGCCGGGTTGACCCCAACGGGTGATGGGCGTAAGCCCCTCGGCAATTAATTTGTCATACTTCTCTTTCACCGGGCCGGTCATATCGGTGGCAATGACGCCGGGACGAATTTCATAGACATTAATCCCATACTCGGCCAGGCGGACCGCAAAGAGTTTGGTCAGCATGGCCAAACCCGCTTTCGCCACGCAATAATCGCCCCGGTTCACGCTGGCGGTGTACGCCGAAATCGAGCTGACCGTGACAATCGCGGGCGTATAGTCCGCCTTGGGCAATTTCCCGGCCAGCGTCACCATTTCCTTGGCCACTAGTTGCGTCAGGAAATACGGCCCCTTCAGATTAATGTTGATCAGCCGGTCAAAGGATTCCTCGCCCGCGTCCAGAATATCCGCCCGGACATTGGGCGCCACGCCGGCATTATTCACCAACAAGTCAATGCGGCCATATTTTTGCAGCGTTTGGGCCACCAAGTTGGCCCGGTCAGCAGCCACGCTGATATCGGCCTGCACCGCCAGCGCATCACCACCGGCCAGACGAATCGCCGCCACGGCTTCCTGGGCGGCCGCGGCATTGGCGGCATAATTCACCACCACGTTCCACTTCAACTGGCCAATCGCCTCGGCAATCCCCCGGCCAATCCCCCGCGAACCACCCGTAACAAGGGCAACTTTACTCATATTTAAACATCCTTTCGCAAAAACAAACTTTACCGCAACCCGAAGTGCTCTACAATACACGCATGCCGAAAGTCTGGCGAGTATCAGGAAAGAGAAACTTATGACGTTGCCCCATAATCGTCTTGGATTGGACTACCACGCCACCCCGCCGGGTCATTTCGCCCGGCCCCGGGTTGATATCCATACCCACACGCGTGAGGTTGCCCTCACGCGGGTCATGGTGGACGCGGCCCGTGCGTATGGCGTGGCTAAGATTGTCACCATGGCCCCCTTAGAGGATGTAACCGCACTCCAGACGGCGTTTCCGGGCGTCTTTGAGTTCATCGCCATCCCCAACTGGAAAGCCGTCTCCAACAGCCCTGCGGCCATGGCGGATTGGATCGAACGCATCGCGGCCTTCCGGCAGCATGGCGCCAAGCTGATCAAGTTCCACATGGCCCCCGGCACCCGCCGGCGTTGGGGCGTCAGTCTGGATGACCCCGCTATCCGCCAGGTCGCCCAGCACGCCTACGATCTCGGCTATGCCTTTATGTCCCACGTCGGCGACCCCAAGAGTTGGTTTACCAACCCCAGCAAATATGGCGATGGCAGCTATGGCAGCTTTGCCGACCAGTTCGCCCCGCTCGACCGCTTCTTGGCCGCCTACCCGGACCGGGTCCACATGGGCGCCCACATGGGGGGCAGTCTGGAAGACCTCCCCGCCCTGGCCCAACGACTGGACCGCTATCCCAACTATATAGTGGATACTTCCGCCACCAAGTGGATCATCCGGGCCATCGCCGAGGGCGAACGCAACCAGTTACGCGAATTTTTCCTCCGCTATCAGGACCGCATACTCTTTGGTTCGGATTTGGTGGTGGGCGAACATTATGATTGGGACCACTACGCCAGCCGGTACTGGACCCACTGGCAGCAATGGGAAACCACCTACCGCGGTCCGTCCCCCATCGCCGATCCCGATGCCCGCAATGGTGACCCGCAATTGGTGGGGTTGGACTTACCCGATGCGGTGCTGGAAAAAATCTATCTTACCAATGCCCAGCGCTGGCTGGATATCACGATCTGACACACTCACACCTTGCGCCGCCGGCGTAAGAGTAGACCAGCAGCACCCAGTCCCAGCAGACTCAAACTCGTGGGTTCGGGTACATGGA
>JBAXGE010000165.1:0-5119 GCA_037139555.1 Phycisphaerae bacterium | reverse complement strand
GATATTTTTGTCCGATTGACGAAACGGACCGTAACCTTTAGATTCTATGGGCTTCACCTCTGAAGCCTGATGACTGTGACCTAAGCTGACTTACTCATGGTGAGTGGTCAGGCTGGTTTGACACTTTTGTGGAGTTTGCTGATGAAGTCTCCGATTCGCGTTGCTATCACCGGTGCGGCTGGCCAAATTGGTTATGCCTTGTTGTTCCGTATCGCCTCCGGCCAGATGTTTGGCCCGGATCAGCCCGTCATTCTGCAAATGATCGAAGTGCCCATGGAAAAAGCCATGAACGCGCTCAACGGCGTGGCCATGGAATTGGAAGATTGCGCTTTCCCGCTCTTGTCGGACATGGTTCTGACCAGCGATCCGGCGGTGGGCTTCAAGGATGCCAACTGGTGCCTGATGGTTGGCGCCAAGCCCCGTGGCCCCGGCATGGAACGTGCGGACCTGCTGAAGGACAACGGCAAGATTTTCACCGAGCAGGGCAAGATTATTGATCGCGTCGCGGCCGATAACGCCCGCATCGCGGTCGTGGGTAACCCCGCCAACACCAACGCCATGATCTGCGCCAGCGCCTGTAAGCGTCTGCCTGCCGATCGCTTCACCGCGATGGTGCGTTTGGATGAAAATCGCGCCAAGACCCAGTTGGCCAAGAAGGCCGGCGTGGCCGTCTCGGCCGTCAGCGATATCTACATCTTCGGCAACCACAGCCCCTCGATGTTCCCCGCTTTCCACCTGGCCAAGATCAATGGCAAGCCCGTACCGGAAGTGATCCGCCACAGCGAATGGCTGCAAGGCGCCTTCTGCGACACCGTGGGCAAGCGTGGTGCGGCCATCATCGCCGCCCGTGGCGCCAGTTCTGCGGCCAGTGCGGCCAATGCCCTGACCGATCATGTGCGCGACCTGGTCACCCCCGGCAAGGTCCACAGCATTGCCGTCAAGAGCAATGGCGAATATGGCTTTGATGCCAACGTCTGGGCCGGTCTGCCAGTCAAGACCACCGCGCCGGGCGCTTACGAAGTCGTCAAGGGCCTGCCCATGGACGAATTCGCCAAGACCAAGATTGCCGCCACCAACAAGGAACTGGCGGAAGAACGCAAGATGGTCGAAGGCCTGCTGGGCTAATGCCCGCATGCCGCTACGATGTGCTAGTGATATGACGGACCGCGTGGAAACACGCGGTCCGTTGTTTTATGGGGAGAAAACATATTCCTCCCCGCATGTTACAATCCTCGTATGCTTCGTTGGTTGCTTAATATCACCTTTGGTTTATTCGTGCTGCTGAGTCTACTCACGGCCGGACTGTGGGTCGTTTCAGCCCGGTACTGCATTGCCTGGGACTTTGGCTATCAGGACCGTCCCTCCCAAATTATGACCAGTCCGGGCCGAATCGAATTTTGGCAGGGGGGTGGAGATGAGCCGCGCTGGCAATGGGATGTATTTCGTATGAACGCCACGGCATCTGCCGGACCGTTGCAAACCCTGCGGCGTGGTCTGGAAAATACCGAGTGGTTTCTGGATGATGAACCAGCCGGGTGGTCGGTATCACTGCCGATAGGTTGGTTTTGGCTCGGGATCACACTCTATGCGTGCTTACTGGGTGCCTACCTGTGCATCCTGCGGCGGAAACAGAAACAAAAACGAATCCGCGCTGGCCTATGCCCTAAATGTGCCTACGACCTCCGCGCTAGCCAAGACCGCTGCCCGGAATGCGGTACCCCGATTGCGGATAAACTAACTGAAATATCCGTACCTAACCCGTTACAGATAATGCTCTAGCGTCGGCTTTTGGCCTAGAATTACCCACCAAACCCCGGGCGCTTTTCGTGGGTGCGTCTATGGGTTAAAATCTCCCCATGAAATACTCTATCCCACAAGATCAACAAGTCGTGCCGATCCTCGACTTTGGCTCGCAATATGTCCAACTCATCGCCCGGCGCGTGCGCGAGGCGGGGGTGTATAGTCTGCTGGTCCGGCCCGATATCAGTCTGGCCGAACTGCGGGCCATGAATCCGGTGGGGCTGATCCTCTCCGGCGGACCTTCCAGCGTCTACGAAGAGGGCGCTCCGCGCTGCGATCCGGGCATTTTCGCCCTCGGCGTGCCGGTGCTGGGAATTTGCTATGGCATGCAAATCGCCACCGAACTCCTCGGCGGCAAAGTACAGTCCGCCGCGGCCCGCGAATATGGCCGTACCAAATTGAGCATCCTGCCGGAAGATAATGGCTTATTGACCGGCATTCCCAAAGAAACCACCGTGTGGATGAGCCACGGGGATCAGGTCCGCGAATTGGGGCCGGAGTTTATTCCCCTCGCCGCGACGCCCACGTGTCCGCTGGCCGCGATGAAGCACCGGACCCAGCCGTTTTACGGGGTGCAGTTCCATCCCGAGGTGACCCACACGCCCCACGGCACCGAGATTATCAATAACTTCCTCTATCGCATCTGCCAGGCCAAGGGCACATGGCAGATGGGCAATTACATCGAACAGGCCGTGCAAAGCATCCGCAAGCAGGTCGGCACCGCACAGGTGATCTGCGGCCTCTCCGGCGGGGTGGATAGCTCGGTACTGGCCGCACTGCTACATAAAGCCATCGGGCCACAACTGATCTGTATCTTCGTGGATAACGGTCTGCTCCGCAAAGGTGAACGGCAATCGGTGGAGGCCACCTTCTGCGACCACTTCAAGATTAACCTGCGCGTGGTGGATGCCGGGGAACGGTTTTTGAAAGAACTGGAAGGCGTCAGTGAACCCCAGACCAAGCGCAAGATTATCGGCCGCGAGTTTATCGAAGTATTCAAAGCCGAAGCCAAGGGTATCAAAGATGCCCGTTTCCTGGCCCAAGGCACGTTGTATCCCGATGTGATCGAGTCCGGGCATGGTCATTCCGGCACGGCGGCGAATATCAAGCTTCATCATAATGTCGGTGGACTGCCCGCAGAATTGGGCTTTGAACTGGTCGAACCGCTGCGTGATTTATTCAAGGACGAAGTGCGTCAGATGGGCCTGCTGTTGGGCCTGCCCGAGCATATCGTCTGGCGGCATCCCTTCCCCGGGCCGGGGCTGGCCGTGCGGTGTCTGGGCGAGATTACTGCCGACAAATTGGAACTGCTGCGTGATGCCGACGAGATTTTCCTGGAAGAGATTCACGCCGAAGGGTTGTATCGCAAAACGGCGCAGACGTTTGCGGTGATCCTGCCGGTACGTACGGTGGGGGTCATGGGTGATGGCCGTACCTATCACCACGTGATTGCCCTGCGCAGCGTGGATTCGACTGATTTTATGACGGCGGATTGGAGCCGGATTCCCTATGACATGCTGGCCCGCATCAGCGCCCGAATTGTGAATGAAGTCCGCGGCGTCAGCCGAGTGGTGTATGACATCACCAGCAAACCCCCCGGCACAATTGAATGGGAATAAGGACTCCCCAAAATGCTAAGAATATGTTATAGTATCTGGTTCTGGCGTAGTTTGTTGTAAGGAAACGATAGTGAGTGATACCCCCAAGCCCACAAAATCTTCAGCCCGCGATGTGGCGGGGTGGGATGTTATTGAGCCGGTGGGCAAGCGTGTGGTCGTACGCAAAGATGACAACAAACGCGAAACCAAGAGCGGGATTGTACTGCCGGGGAATCATGAGATTCCGACCCTGACTGGGCGCGTGATCGCCATCAGCAAGCAAATCGAACGTGATCCCGATTTCTCCATCAAACAATACGACAAAGTTTTATTTGATCCCCGCGACGCCGTCCCGGTCGAATTTGACCCGGAGAACCGGTTGTTCGTGGTTCCACTTGAGAAGGTGTTAGCGATTTTTCGCAAAGCCGGTGCCGAGTCGCAGGCTTGATAGCCCCGGCTGATGGCACCGCCCGTAGATTAGGAAAGGTTAGCCATGGCCAAGCTCGTTACCATCCCCGCCCTCCTGAAGCTTTTCATTCTGGACAAGCAGATTCACGAACACGAGCTGGCGTTGGCCCAGACACGTTCGGCGGAACGCATCCAGGATGCCAAGCTCTCCGAGATGGCCAAAAAACATCAGACCTGTATCGAGGCCAGCCTGAAGCTGCAGACCGATATCGGTGCGGCCGATCTGGAAATCAAATCCCAACAGGAACGCATTGATAAAATGCGGGCCAACCTGAACCAAACCAAATCCAACAAAGAATACTCCGCCATCCTGCTGGAGATTTCCGCCCTTAAAGCTGCTGTGGCCAAGGCCGAAGGCGAACTGCTCGAACAGATGCAGAAGCTGGAAAACCTCAAGAACGAACTGGCCGCCCAGGCCGCCGCCATCGCCACCGAAACCACCGTGCTCAATACCATCCGCGGCGAGCAGGGCGACAAGGTCAAGATGTTCAACGACCAGATTTCCGCCCTCAAGGCCCAGCGCGATCAGGCCGTGGCGGTAGTGGCCAACAAAGACGCGCTGCGGCTGTATGAACGCACCCAGGCCCGTTATCCCGGCGAGGCCATGGCGCCCATCGTGCAGGAAGACCCCCGCGACGAAGAATCGCTGATCTGCGGCGCCTGTTATATGGGCCTGCATTATGAACATCTGAACATGGTGCGCGGCCGCGATGAACCGCGCAAGTGTAATAGCTGCGCCCGCATCCTGTTCGCGGACGAAATGCTCGCGGAAGTTACCGGCCGGACGGCTACGCCTTCGGCGTAAACGCTGGTCGAGACGCAAATCTAAAGATTCGTCACGCCGGCCCAGTGTCGGCGTTTTCTTTGCCATGAGGTGATTTACCATGCCGTTGCCCTTGCCGGATATTGCCACACTGACCCTGCAACATGGACCCTGGCGGGCTGTCTTGTTTGACCCGCGTCCCGATCCGCTGGCTTTGGGCGCGCGTTACATTCACGGCGGTTATGTGGCCGCGTGGTATCGCGGGGAACGGTGTCTGACCAGTCGTTGCCGAACGAATTGGGAAACCTACGATGGCCAAGGCTTGCCCGAGTTGTTTGAAACCGCCTTTCCGGCGGGACTGGTGACCCCGGGCGAGCCGATCATGCGGATCGGCGCCGGACAGGTGCTGGCCGGCGAACTAGGCTTGCAGCAGGCCCACCAGAAGCTACTTACGCCGGTGACCTGGCAGGTGGAATCACAGGCCGCGAAT
>JBAXGE010000164.1:0-5139 GCA_037139555.1 Phycisphaerae bacterium | reverse complement strand
CGCCCGCCGACTGGATCACGGAGGGTTATTGATATGCCGATATGGTATCCGAGTTCGGGACGGATGACAAGGCGGAAGGGGGGTGGGGGAATTACGAATTACGAATTACGAATTACGAGTTAAAGGCTTGTGGTTATTGGTGTTATGGGGGGATTATGGTAGGTTCGAACGGGCGTGGATACGATATCGCACCAGACCTGTGTTTGGGGCGGTATAACCCACTGGCCCGACCCTGGCGGATGATGTCGGCAGGTAGTTTAGGTGCGACGTGATTTAGCCCGCCTGCACGCGGCAGATGCGGCGTTTGCCCACTTGCACAATCGGGCTATCCGACAGACACAAACTGGCCTTGGGGTCGCTGATTTTGATGTTGTTAAAACTCACGCCGCCGCCTTCGATGAGCCGCCGGGCCTCGCCCTTGCTGGCGGCAAAGCCGATGGCCACCAGTAAATCCATCGCCACCATGTGCCCGTTGCTCGCCGCGACGATTTTAGTTTCCATTTCGGTGGGAACCTGCCCTTCCGAGAACCGCCGGCGGAATTCATCGGCGGCGCTTTGGGCAGATTCCGCGTTGTGGAATTGTTCCACAATGCTGCGGGCCAGCACTTCTTTGGCTTCGCGCGGATGGGTGAGGGTGCTATCCACCAGCGAGGTGATGCGGTCTTCGGGCAGGGGGGTACAGAGTTTGAACCACTGCGGCATGGCCCCGTCCGGAATGGACATGGTCTTGCCGAACTGTTCGGTGGGTGTTTCGCTGACGCCGACATAATTGTTAAGCGACTTGCTCATCTTGGCTTCGCCATCGGTGCCCACCAGAATGGGCATGACGATGACAATCTGGGGCGGCTGGCCTTCGCTTTCCTGCAGGTCGCGCCCGACCAGATTATTGAACGTCTGATCGGTGCCGCCGAGTTCGACATCGGCTTTGATCATCACACTGTCCCAGCCTTGCATCAGCGGGTACATGAATTCATGGATGTAGATGGCTTCGCCGGCGCGGTG
The DNA here is from genome assembly GCA_037139555.1 of Phycisphaerae bacterium. Taxonomy (GTDB): domain Bacteria; phylum Planctomycetota; class Phycisphaerae; order WQYP01; family WQYP01; genus JBAXGE01. Next base: position 4,137 of record JBAXGE010000164.1, on the reverse strand, counting down.
ACGCTGCTGGAACGTGTCGCGTTCCAGCATCCGGGCGACGGTCATTTTCTGGCACAGTTGCAGCGCGTCCACAAACGACATCTTGTGCAGCCATTCGGAGTTGTAGTGGATTTCCACCTTGCCGGGGGCCATATCCAAAATGCGCCCGGCTTGATTGAAATACGTGGTGGCGTTGGCTTTGACTTCCTCGGGGGTCAGCACCGGGCGGGTTTTCTTCTTGCCCGTGGGATCACCGATCATCGCGGTGGCATCACCGATAATCAGCACGGCGACGTGGCCCAAATCCTGAAATTGGCGGAGCTTGCGCAGCACCACGGCATGGCCCAGATGCAGGTCCGGTGCGGTGGGGTCCATCCCCAGTTTCACGCGCAGGGGCCGCTTCTGCTTGGCCGCCAGTTGCAGGCGTTTTTCCAACTGATCGGCGGTATAGACCTGCTCGGTCCCGCGCATCAGAAGTTCCACCTGCTGGGCCAAAGTGAGTTCCGATTGGATCGGCGTCATGTTTCAAGCTCCGAAAAATCCAAACCGGGATTGTAACCGGATTTGGTGCGGGGCTCCAATCGCCGTATTTTGGCATTTAAGTGGTGCCGACGCCCCGTCGGCATTGGTCCCGTAGGGGCCACGCTTGCCACCATAGAGCCTAGTGGGGAAGTAACGTCCAGCTTTACACCCAGAGTCGGCCCGTTGGGCCGAATGCCGACGGGGCGTCGGCACCACTGATGAAATGCCCACGGGTTGTTTAGGCACTCGGGGGTTAGTCCAGCGTCAATATCTGGGCGAATATCGCCACCGGAGCCGGGTGGCCGGTGAAGTGGGTGAATTGGCGGGCGGCCTGACGCACGAACATGTCCACACCGGTGATGGTCCGCAGATTCGCCGCAGCGGCACGCTGTAACAGCAGTGTCTGCACCGGGTTGTATACCGTGTCCATAACCACCGTCTGCGGCGACCAATCGGCAAAGTCGTCAATCGGGCTGGCCTACAACCTAGGGAACTTCCTGCGACGGCTGGCCTTGCCGCCGCGGGTGCGGAACAAGCTCATCAAGATCGGGGCGAAGGTGGTGCACCACGCCCGTCGCGTCGTGTTCCAAATGGCGGAGGAGGCGATCCCCCGCACGCTCTTCGCAGCCATCCTCCGGCGGATCGAACGGTTATGCTTGCTGGCCCCCGCACCGACATGACCACTGCATACCCGGAAAACCTCACACGGGTTACCGAACGGCACCATCGGTCTGCCCATATGTTGCCCATACTGCCACCGGCGGTCGAAAACACACCCAAAACCGACCAAAATGTGAGCCAAGAAGCCGGTCCAGTAGCAGAAAACGATGGACAGGTCGGACTTGGAGCCATTATATTACGCAAAACGGTTGGCGACGGTCATCGGCCCAAAGCCAACGGGGAAATCCCGGCTCAGGCGGCAATAACGTTCCTGAGTGTTGCGTTGATCGTATTGATGTGATCGTAAGGAAGAGTGACGAAGAACGCGCCGCCAGCGCGGGGCATAGGAGGCGACGATGAAGTTAAGTGTGGCGATCGTAAGTGGGTGTATGTTGATGGCGATACCCTTGGCGCGGGGCGACGACAGCCGAGTGGTTTTCGACAGGCTTTATTCATCACGTATTCAAGAGGCGATCAAATCGCCAGCCACGGCGGACAATGTGGCCTTGGCGCGTGAGTTGCTTGACGCGGTGCCGCTGGCGGAGAAGCAAGGCGACTTCATCAAGTTGTTGTGCAATAAGGCCGCCGAGTTGGCTTTCGCTGATCCAACCGCGATGGACGTGGTGGTGGACGCGCAGAAGCTGTTGGCCATCAAAGTACCAGCTCAAGCCTCCGCCGTGGCAGAATCGTTGCTGGAATATCGCAAGGCACACTATCAACGTGCGGTCGGTCAAGCCAAAATCGAAGCCGCTGGAGCACTGATCGCTGATTACATTGAGTTGGCAGACCGCGCTGCGGTCGCCCGGAATTTCGTTGAAGCCATTGCCAAGACAGATGCCGCGACGGCGATCGCCACCACGCTGCGCCTGGCGGTATTGCCGGAGTTGCGGGCCCGGCAGGAGCAACTTAAAGATCGCAATGCCACGTGGCAGAAGATGCTCACGCATCAGCAGACGCTGGCCCGTCAGCCCGACGCCATTCCCGCGCGAAATGAACTGGTACGACTCCTGACCTTCGAGTTCAACGCGCCGGACGAAGCCAATAAATGGGTGACCGATGCTGTCGACGCGAAGTCCCGTGAACTGACGCCGCTGGCGGCGCAAGATGCTGCCAGCGTCGATATCGGCACCTGCGCGAAGTTGGCCACGTGGTACGCCGAGAACAGCGCAAGCGTGGGCAAAACTGCGGCGCCGGTATGCCTCGACCGGGCGATCGCATACCAAGAGCGATATGTGGGCCAGTCTGAGCTGACGGGCTTGGCGAAGACCCAGGCAGAGTTGCAGCTCAAACAATGGCGAGCCCTCCGTGCGCGTATGGGCGGTAATGCTCCGCTTGTGGTGTCGGGTTTTGGCGTGCCCCACAAGCTCGGTCTGATCAAGCAGCAAAAGATTGAGGGTATGGTCGGTGTGCTCCAGTTTGCGCCGACGGGTAGTATTGTGGTTGCGACGCTCGGGAATCAGCTGTGGGCGTGGAATGCAGCCGGGGACAAGACCCGCACCATCCGGGCCCCCATCGCGATCGCGGAATTCGCCCTCTCGCCTGATGGCAAGAAGGTGTTCTTCGGGGGGGCTCACGGCAAAGCGGACTTTGACGCGCGCCTTTGGGACGTTGAAACGGACAAACAGATCGGCGATGCGCTCGGTGGGCCGGGCAAGTTGATGGATGTGCTTTTCGACGGCGAGCACCCGGTCGCGGTAATTAACGCGGGCGAGACGATCAAACTGCGTACATTCGCCGGCCATCGCCCGGAGATAACATTGGCGTTGCCCGGCCCGGTGGGCGAAGCGACCTTTGCCGCAGACCTGACGAAGGGATTTCTTCTGGGGGAGGCACGACAGATTCTGCCGTGCCAGCCCCGTGCAGGAAATGTCAGTGAAGCCGTTGACTTCAAGTTCCGGACGAACAGTCTGCATATGAGCGCCAATGGCCGCGTGCTGTTCATGATGAGCCATGCAGCGGCAAGGGGCTTCGATGTGGCGGGGGGTAAGCCGCTGCCGATGATTAACTGGCCGGAAGAAGGCTGCAAGATGGTGCGTGCGTCGCTTTCTGCGGATGGGCGCCGCGTCGCGCTGAGCGCGGCCTTTTCGGGAAATGCGTATGTGTTTGATGTGACGACGGGCAAGCAAGTCGCGGCGCTGACTTCCAAGGCGAAGAATGCCACCGGCAGCGTTTCAACAATCTCGCCTGACGGCCGTTTTGCCCTAAGCAGCGCGACGGGAGAGGGTGTTGTGCAGCTCTGGGGCCTGCCGCTGCCGTAGGCGATCGAAGTAACGCGTCAGCCGCGAAGCGGCGGTTGTAACGAGAACTCTCAAACTCTCATCCCAAAGTACCCCTCCCAGTTAACAATGCGGCTGCCAAGCGCCCCCGAAGACAACCGGTTCATAAAGGTTCAGAGCACTGCGCGGCCCGGGACACGACCACCCAGGGCGTTGCCCTCGCCTATACAAATATTGCCCCGTTGGGGCAGAATGTCCAACGGGTAATCTAGGCACTCGGGGCTTTACCCTTGCGTCAATATCTGGGCGAATATCGCCACCGGAGCCGGGTGGCCGGTGAAGTGGGTGAATTGCCGGGCGGCCTGGCGGACGAACATATCCACGCCGGTGATGGTCCGCAGATTCGCCGCAGCGGCACGCTGTAACAGCAACGTCTGTACCGGGTTATACACGGTGTCCATGACCACGGTTTGTGGTGACCAATCGGCGAAGTCGTCAATGGGGCTGGTGTCGCATTTGGGGTACATGCCGATGGGGGTGCAGTTGATCACGATCTCACAACACGATTTGCACAGGTTGGCCCACGGCGCGGCCACCGCTTTGCCCGGCCCGCCACCAAACGCCTGCGCCAGCGCTGTGGCCCGTTCTAGCGTGCGGTTATAGATCACCACCGTCGCCCCCGCGGCCACCAGGCCCGCCACCAGTGCCCGGGCCGCACCCCCCGCACCCAACAAGGCCACCCGCTGCCCGGCCAGGTCCG
>JBAXGE010000163.1:0-5153 GCA_037139555.1 Phycisphaerae bacterium | reverse complement strand
AGCTGGACGAAATTCTGGAACAGTTGGCTCTGGCGTTCCAGCGGGATGCCGATGCCGGTATCACGCACCCGGAAATGCAGCAAGGCGTGGCTGGCGGTTTGTTCCTGCAGGCTGACGGCCACGGAAACCTCTCCGGCGGCGGTGAATTTAATGGCGTTGCCCGCGAGATTGAGCAGAATCTGGCGCAGGCGTCCGGGGTCACCCTGCAACCGGGTGGGCACGCCGGGGGTGGCGGCACAGATAAATTCAAGATCTTTATCCACAGCCCGGAAGGCCAGCATGCTGGTGCATTCGTCCAGCACTTCCTCGAGATTGAAGTCAATGGTTTCCAGATCCAGTTTGCCGGCCTCAATTTTGGACAGGTCGAGAATATCGTTGATGATGGCCAACAGTGATTCGGCGCTGTTGCGGCAGGTGTCGGCGAAGCGGCGCTGTTCATCGGTGAGGGCAGTATCCATGAGCAGGCCGATCATGCCGATGACGCCGTTCATGGGGGTGCGGATTTCGTGGCTCATGTTGGCCAGGAACTGGCCTTTGGCGAGGTTGGCTTTTTCGGCTTCGACCGCCAGGCGTTTGGCTTCGGTAGTGGCCACGGTCAGGTCTTCATGCATTTTCCGCATGGCGACTTCGTTGAGCTTGCGTTCGGTGATATTTTCTTTGACGGCGAGAAAATTGGTGATGATGCCCTGATCGTCAATGATGGGGGAAATCATGGCCGATTCCCAGTATTCTTCACCGTTTTTCTTGCGGTTGTGGAATTCACCCTTCCAGGTTTGCCCGGTCAAAATGGTGCTCCACAGTTCAGGGTATTTCGGATCGGGCGTGGTTTCCGCACGCAGGATGCGCGGGTTCTTGCCGAGGACCTCTTCAATGGTATAGCCGGTCAGTGCGACAAATTGGGGATTGACGTATTCGATCAGGCCGTGGGTATCGGTGATGACCACCGAGGTGGGACTTTGGTCCACAGCGCGGGAGAGTTTGCGCAAATCCGCCTCGACATTTTTCCGGCGCGTGATGTCGGCATGGGTGCCCGCCATCAGGAGGGCTTTGCCATTAGCATCGCGCTGGACCACACGGCCACGGTCCAGCACCCAGACCACCGAACCGTTTTTGTGCCGCAAGCGGTATTCCGCCTCGTAGTATTCCAATTCGCCGGCGAGATGGCGCTGGGATATGTACAGGACGCGTTCCAGATCGTCGGGATGACACAAGCGCATCCAGGTGTCGTGGGTGATGGGGGCCAGTTCGGCGAGGGTGTAGCCGGCCATTTCCGCCCAGCGGGCGTTGACCCGGCTGGCGCCGGTACGCAGATCGGTTTCCCAGGTGGCCACCCGGGTGGCTTCCATGATATTTTCCAGCCGGCGGTGTTGGGCGGACATATCCGCCTGCATCTGGGCCAGACCCTGACGGGTGGTCCAGGCATCCACCAACGATTCGATCAGCAGAATAAATTCATCGGCCTCGAAGGGTTTGCGTACCAGATAGACGCGCTGTTCGAGCTGATTATGCAATTCCCGGGCGCTGATGTCGGTAAACGCGGTGCAGATGACAATATCAAGATTGGCATCCAATGTCCGCAATTGTTTGGCGATTTCCACCCCATTGGTGTCGGGCAGGCGCATGTCCAGAATACACAGCGGTGAAAAATTTCCCTGGGCACATTGTGTGGTGTACGCCTGCAAGAGTTCTGCGGGCTGGGCAAACGTGCGGCAGGCGAGGGGGGTTAGCGGGGGAACTTCAGGAACCGCGTGATCGCGCGGGGTAAAGAGTTTGCGGTAGTACTGCAAAAAGAGCGTGTCATCGTCGAGGATTAGAACCGTATTGCGTGGCACAACAGCCTCTATAAGCGAACTACGTTACGCGTACAGGAAATCTGCCGGAAGTGATCTTGACCAGATCGGGGTACGAACCATGTTCTCCAGCGCAGTTCCTAGTTCAGTTTAGGCTAAATTGATACTATATACAAGACCGACATATACACATTTAGGTTACGTGTGCATAAATGCGGTTATTGTATCCCTGTTATGACCAGGTCAACCGGTACAAAAAAAACCCCCGCAGCGGGCGGGTGGTTGAGAAGGTAATGCTTTGTTGGCTAAAGACTTACGGGGCGCCCACAGTGCCTTTGCCCTGCTTGGGTATGAGCACGATGATCGGCTCGAGCTTAAGTTCCTTGCGCGCGGCGTTAAGCTTGTCCACCTGGGCCTGGAGGTCCACAAACTTTACAAACTCCGCATGGCCGTCCTGATAACCGACGACCACGCCCTCTTTGGCACCGTTGGGATTTTCCAGCAGGAGAATCAGTTCCGCGTCACCGGTATTCTTCATGCCCGCACCCGCGTAAATGAAATCGCAGGCATTGTCCACCTTTTCCTTGATGGTTTTCCAATCCTTTTCCGCGGCGGTTTTTTCCGCTTCGGTCAGGACCAGCGGCTTGGTGCCGGTGCGTTTGGAGATCAGGGTGCGGGGCTCCAGATTCTGTGTGGCGACCAATTCCGCCAGATGCGCGGGGTATTTGTCATCTTTGTCCGTGGCAAACACAATGACCGACCGGGTAATGCTGGCGGCATTGGTCAGGGTGACGGCCCGATTGGCCTTAACCCGGGCACTGCCGATGGCGGGTAAAGCTACGCCCGCACCCACGGCCATGACCATACCAGAGGGTTGTCCCGCCAGCAGCGAGGCCACCGGCATGGGTGAACGGGTGACCATGTGGAAGCCTACTTCATCCACATAACTAACCGTGCTGCACGGGGTTAGGGTGTCGGCAACGAGGTCGAGATTTTCCAGCACGGTGGACACCCACGCGGGGATTTTATCGCCGCCCTGCATCAGCATCAGCCCGCCCCACATTTTGATGTAGCCAAAGGTTTCCCCGGCCACTTGCTTCATGTCCGCATAGGCCAGACTGGTGGCGGTTTTGGCGCCGGGCAGGTTGAGGGCGGTTTGATATTGTTTCTCGTCCAGCAGGCTGGTTTTGGCCTCGCCCTGGGCAATCATATCACGGATACTCTGGACATCCATGGCAATCATCAGCGTGCCTTTGTGGATGCCCCAGGCGGGATTGATCTTGACGGGGATTTCGTTACCCAGACTCAGCACCTGCAGGGTGGTTTCGCCGATCTTTTCTTCGCTGAAACCCATACCACCTCGGGCGGGCATATTGGCTACCAGCAGGGCCTGCAAGGTGTCCAGAGCCTTCTGCACTTTGGCGGCATCTTTGACGCGGTTGGCCACGACATAATTCTGGAGCGGCGTGGCCATCCCACCACCGCCGGGACCACCCATGCCGGGGATGTTGATCATGATGGCGGGCAGGCGCACCACCAGCCATTCGTCACCGAGGGGTTCGAGGATATCTTTCTGGATATCCAGCCCGACGGCCTCGGAACCTTGCTTGAAGGCATCATCAAAATCAGCGGTTTTTTCCGGGTCGGTGGTGTTGACCATGTCACGGACAAACTTGATCACTTTGGGTATATCCAGCCGCCCGCTGGTGATGGACAGGGCATTTTTCGGCGTCAGGCTGGCGATGAACTTCTGATCCACCGGCTTGGTGGTGAGAAATTCCATCGCCCCGTTGCGCTTGGCGCCCATACCCAGCACAAAATCTTCGCGCCATTCCGTGCCTTCAAAGCCGGCGGTCATGGCGACCTGGGTGATATTCATCAGGCCCAGAGCCAGTTTGAGGCGGGTCCACTGGGCAAATTCGGTGACGGTGGCATCGGCCTTGGCGGCCGATTCAATTTCGGTAATCAGCTTGGGCACGTCCATATAGGCTGTGACGGCGTTGGTGATGTCTTTGTTGGCGGGGAACAGAGCCACGAACGATTTGAGTTCCGCCAGCGCCTTGGTGGGCTTGGGCAATTCATAGCCCCCCAGAGTCATAATGACCAGATTTTGTTCGACCTTGGCGGATAATTGCGCCTTGGCCTGTTCCTCGGCGGGCATGTCCTTGATCAGCTTGGTGATGGCATCGGCCACCTTGGCGGCATCGGCGCCGGCGTCCATGAGGACCGCGAGTTTCAGTCCCGCCGTGGCGGGGCTATCGGCTTTGTAATTCTTGGCCCCGGCGAAATAGACCGCCATGGGGTATTTGCGCATGGGTTCGAGCAGTTTGAGCGCCTCGGCGGCTTTGGCGTTGTCATCGCCGGGGAGTTTATCGAACAGCTTGGGCAGTTCGTCGGCCATGATCTTGTCCACGCCGGCGGCGACGAGCACCTTCTTGAAGGTGCTCTTGTCATAGGTGGCTTCCAGTTGGGCGGTGCCCGACCAGCTCATGTACATAATGGCATCGTCAGGGATGCGCTGGGCGAGGGTATCGGCCTGCAACCACGCCGGGAGAATGGCCAGCAGCAGCATGGCCGTTAATGAACATAGAGTGCGGAACTTGAACATGACCTGCTCCTATAAAAAGGACCTGCTTCTCACCGCCACGCCGCAAACTACCTCACGGGGGTCATTGGGGCTGGGTGGTGGCGGTGGTTTTATATTCTTTAGCCCACACATCATATTCCATGGGCAAATCTTCACGTTCGGTGATGATTTTCAGACTCGACCAGGCGCGATAAACCACGGCGGCATTGTGATCTTCCAAGGCCACCACGAGGCCGCGCACCACCTTGGGGCCACGATGGTTCTGCAGCGCCAGCGCCAGGGCGGCGCGGGTGAGGCCATCGGGTTCGGAAACCAGATGTTCCAGCATGGGCTCGGTGGCTTTGGGGTCGGGGACTTTATTCAGGGCGACGGCCGCATCGCGCCGGACCCAGTCATTTTTATCATTCAAACCGGCGATGAGCGATTCGGTCGCTTCCTGCTTGCCCGAGCGGCCTAAGGCCCGCATGGCTTGAGCACGGACCAGTGGATCGGGATCAGTCGCCAAGGTCTTGTAAGCCTTCATGTATGGTTCGGCAAAGCCCCATTCGCGATAGCAGAGATTAGCAATCGCCGCGCGGCGGGCATCGGCGCTTTCGGTGTTGAACAGGCTGGCGGCCACCTCTTCGGGCGGACGGGAGCGGTGGGAGTCAATCAGCTTGGCGATGGTTTGATCAAGGGTGTCGGGCGTGCCTTCGCAGCCGGTCAAAACCATGCTGCCTAACACGCAACCGAGGGTCAATGCTATTTTCCAGCCTGGGTTCATCACTGCGTCCTTC
>JBAXGE010000162.1:0-5155 GCA_037139555.1 Phycisphaerae bacterium | reverse complement strand
CCGCGTTCGAACCGGGGACGGGATCCCAGCCTATCGTTGGCCTTGATCTCCGGCTGGGCCAATCTTGAATTTGTAGCTTCCCGAACCAACGGTCAAACGCACCCACAACTTCGTATCGTTGACAGAAAGAACGCCAGGCGTCCCCTCTTTGAAACGGCTACCATCCCAAACAACCGCATTTCCTTCGCTGACCATTACGCGGTTCAATCCCTGCTTTGGCAGCCAGACCTCGGCTAACGTGTTGACAGGAATCGTCGCCATCAGGTCAAGGCCGCTTCCCCCTGAGTCTTTGCCGGAACCGGCCGGGCCAGTTGCGGCTACCGGTTTTTGCCATGCAACGGTGACCATCCCCTTGACGGTCGGCACCTGCACTTTGGCCCATGCCAGACCATCCACCGTCGGTTTGATGTCGAAGGTGGAAAAGCCCGGACTGGTCGGTCGCACGCCGCCGACATAGCGCGGAAGCATGGTACCGGGCGAGTTCGGCAGCACGGCCAAGGGGATGCCGCCGCCATCGACGTGTTCGGTGGTGCAGTAATTCGGGATCATCTTCAGCCAGCGATTGGGATGATGGAGGAACTCCATCAATTTCCCCCCCTCGGTCCCCAGCGGATACATGGTGTCGAAGAACACGCACTGGCCGATGGAAGCCAGTTCCAACCCGTACCCCGGATAATTGCGGATGTAGCGCAGCACCGCCTCGCGTTTATCGGCTGGGACCAGATCGTTGTGGATGGCCCACACGGCGGGCAGCAGGTGGAACTTGTCGACGCCGAGGCCATCGCGGTATTTCTCCACCCCATCGAACAGGGCGGTATTGATGCCGTTCTTGACCTCGGCGGCGATGGCGTCGAATTCCGCGATGTCGGCCTTGCGCCCGAGATCGCTGGCAAGCCGGGACATGACCCGCAGCGCGTTGTAATACAGCATGTTGTGGACGGTCAGGGCCTTGCCGCTGGCATCGATGTAATCCGGATTCCAGTCCGAGGTCGAGTAACCACCACCCCAGCTCTTGCCCTTCACAGTGGACAGCCGGGTGGTCGGATCCCGTCGGGTTCCGATGAAATCCACCAGGAATTTCCGGAGTCCCGGATAGGTCGTCTCGATCAAGGTCAGGTCATTGGTGAAGAGATGGTAATCCCAGGTCGATTGGTAGAGATTGAGCGAGAAGTCGGGCAGGTGGTATTTCTGGGCCGGACTGCAGGCGTAGATCATCCCGTTCGCCGCCTGTTCGGCGATATAGTCGCGCAGGGTCTTGTGCTGCACCCGGTAGTTGCGGATCGAATAGAACAGGTTCTCACCCCCGGTGTAACTATCGCAGGCCCAGGAAGACTGCTCGGTGGAGTCGTCATCGTAGAACCCGCCTTCCTGGGTCGCCATCCGGCTGGTCCATTCGCACAGTCCATAGATGGAATTCAGCTGCGTATCCGAGGAGGTGAAATCTCCCTGCTTATCGCCTTCGGAATAGCGCACCAGGGCCTTGACGTTGTCGGCGGTCAGGGTGCCCCGGTATCCTTTGACCGACATGCTGCGGATGCCGCCCCAGCCGTTCCACTTCTCATAGGTTTCGCGACCGCCGCCCCGACAGGTGTACTGGTCCCAGCCGTCCGAGACGCTTATCTTGCAGACGCCATCGTCGAAATAGGTGCAGGTGATGACATCGCCTGGTTCATTGGCGATCATGGTCAGCCGGGGCACGGCATACATGTTCTTGCCGAAATCGACCTTCCACAATTCCCCGTCCTGGGTGATCGTGACCGGATCGACCACGTGCTGGATCCGTGATCTCGGCGTGACCTGGGCGAACAGGTTGAAGGCGCGCTTCACCTCGCTGGCGCTGGCCCAGGAACCATCGTCGAATCCCGACTTCAGCCAGCCGAGGGGTTCCTTGCGGGCATCGAAGCGTTCGGCGGACCGGTTGTTCACGCCGCCATTTTTGCCGAACAGGACTGGATTGTCCTCGTCAAAGGGGGTGGCTGCGAGGGTCTTCCAGGTCGGATCGGTGGCCACCGTCAGCTTGGTTCCGTCAGTGAAGACCAGGCGCAATTCCGCGATGAAGGCCGGGGCGGCGTTGACCCCGGAATCCCCCCATGTGCCCATCCAGTGGCAACGCGCCGCCAGGGCATGCTTGCCGGCACCAAGCTGGTCGGTCAGGTCATAAACATTGTACTGGCCATACAGGAAAGGATTGCTCCGAGCCGGACCATAACCCAGTTCCGTACCGTTCAGGAAGAGCTGGTAGACGTTGTGGGCCGAGGCGAATAGCTTAGCCGAGCGTAGTTTCCGTCCCGCCGGAATGGTGAATTCCTTGCGGAAATAGGCGTAATTATTCTTGTTCTCGGTGCCGTCCCAGATGAACTTCGCGGTCCAGGCGGCTTCGCCGGTCATGCCGATGCCGGTATCGAAACGGGCCGGTTCGCTGTAGGGGCTGGCCTTGCCATCCTTGTCCCAGGTGCGGACCTTCCACCAGGATCGCTGGTCGGGTTTGAGTTCCTGTCCCCCATACAGTACCGCCGTTGACTGTGTGGATGCGACCCGGCCGCTATCCCAGCGGTCCCCTCGGTCTGCCGCAAGGATATCGCGGTCCGATGCGACCAGAATCTGGTAGGCGGTCTGCCGTTCGCCCCGGTCAGGGTCCTGCACTTGCCAGGCCAAACGCGGTTTCAATTGATCGATCGCCAGGGGTTCGACCTGAAACTCGGTGAGCAGACCGGTGGGCCGCCCGGGCGGATTTCCGACCGTGGGTACATCAGCCGTGAAACCGGCGTAGTTGGTCAGGCACGCCGAGATAATCATAGCAATGGAGAGTGAAATCCGTTCCCTCCCCGACCGGAAAAGGCTTAGACTCGTGCGGAAAAGGATGTGTTTCATCTCGGACACTCCAGTTTCACTTCTTGCATTTCGCGTCTTCCCGCCATGGTACTCGAACAATCCGGTATTTCCCGGTTGGCTTTTGGCCGACGACCATCGCGGCGTTGATAAATTGCCCGAAGTCGTTTGAGGCGCAGGTGCCGGACGGGAAGTAGCCGTACGCGTAGTCGCTTCAGGGCCGAGAAACTCTCTTATCGCGGAAATCATGAATTTAGCAAGAATCTCGGCCCCTTCCGGAGTCGGGTGAATACCATCCGAGGTCTTGATGCGCACCCCGGATGTGTCGATTACCTTGATCTTCGATTCCGTCGGATGTTGGGATATGTAATCGGCGACACCTTTGACGATGGCGGTCTTCCCGCGACCGCTGAACGGCACCATGACGAATATCCACATCTTCGCGTTTGCCCCACGAAGGCTGCCCATCATGGCACTGACGATGGCCTCGGACCCGGCATCGTTGTACCCGTGGTAAATGGTGACGAAATCGTGCTGCGAGAGGTCTCGCGTGACTTTGGCCTTCTTATAGTTCCAACTATCGCGAAACCCCGGAAATCCGCCTACGCCCCCCTTGGTCCATCCATCGGCGCCGCAGCCGGCCTGGTCATATTCTGCATTCAAGCCATTGCCCAGAAAGTACGCATAGCTGGACGTGGCGCCGTTAATATGATTGTCGGCGCACGCTACACCAGGGGGCGCTCCGCAGGCCAGGCCTGCGGTGATGGAATCCCCATACAGAATCCCCTTCAAGGGTCGCGGAGCAGAAGGAAGAATCCCGCGCCCGCCTGAAATGCTTAAGCCCATCACGCGGAATTTTTGTGCGTCGGCCCAAGTATCCTTTTGATTGTAGTTATTCCGTGCGTGGTAATACACGAACAGTGAATGATCGGCAGCAGCCAGTCCGCCAATCTTAATGACCTTTTGATCTGCGGTCAATTGGCTGATGGTATCTTTGCCGTCGTCAATACGATAGCCGACCCAGGGGTACTCCGAGAGTCCGGCGGTATCCACGTGGATGTCGATCCCCGTCCCGTTAAACTTAATGCGAAAATAGGATCCGACGAAAACGGCTTCCATCGCCATGGAACCCGCTGTTCCGGTCATGCTCCAATTCGATGGACTCTTGACGATGTGGACATCATCCATGAACACCGTTGGCGCATCGGGAGGCTTGGGGATCCCGGGATCCGCGAGGATGCCATTGGCCACCATGGAGGTCAGGGCAAGGCTTAAACCGATGGCAAATATGAGAAGCATCTTCATCGAGTTATCCCTTCGGACTTGAGCACAATTCTTACCACCGGATCACGATACCGCCGGGCGAATGTGGAATGGCACATAGTCCGGTATTTCCCGGTTGGCTTTTGGCCGACGACCATCGCCGACCATCTTGCGTAGCATAACTTCGCCGAACTCGGCCCGTCAAGCCTTTTCGTTTCTCAGCGCTACCTTTTGACGAGCGCCGTGGCGTGTTTGTGGCGTTTTTTCGACCATCAAAGGCGGTTTGGGCGTGACATGGGCAGACCGCTGGCCCTGTTCGGTATCGCGTGCGAGGTTTTCAACGCCTGTGGAAGTTATGTGGGTGCCGGAGCCCGTAAACCGCCCTGCCCCCGCACCGTCGGCGCGCCCTTGCCGGCGTGCAACGCTTCGTAAATCGCCTGTGGGTCTTGAGGCGAAGCAACTTCCGCCAGACAGTCCACGTTCAGTTTCCCATCGCGCAACCATTCCAACGCGGCAGCGTAATTGGCCAGGTGGCTCCCGACATGGAACTCCGTCGCCGGGGTTGGCACTTCCCCTTCCCAGCCGCTGCGCAGGACAACGTAGCGGTGGAACACCTCTTTCAAAATCTCGAACGCCTGTAAATCGCACCGCGCCCGCCACGGCACGCCGACAAGCGCGACTTCGCCTCCCTTGACCATCGCCCGGCAGGCGTCGAGCGCGGCCTGTTCGACGCCGGAACATTCGAGCGCGAGATGGAACGTCGCGGCTGCCGGCACGCTCGCCTGCACATCGCGGATGCCGCACTTCGCCGCCAGCGACCGCCCTTCCCCCAACAGCACGCTGCGGTACCGTTCCTCCCACAATGTTCCTTTACGACCATGACGCCGCTTATACGACAAACTTACCCGCGGTTTGGGTATCCCGTATGCCTGTCCCCGGTCTCCCCATGTTCATTTCCGTCCTTTCCCGATTCGGGCCATGGCCCGCAGTTCCTCCAACTCGCGGGGAGCAAGCGCGAGACAGGCGATGAGGTTGAGGCTGACGGTTGCCGCCATGTTCGTGC
>JBAXGE010000161.1:0-5181 GCA_037139555.1 Phycisphaerae bacterium | reverse complement strand
TCTGGTGGCGCTGTGCCAATTTCTCCCCGGCCCGGCCAGCAGTCAGATGGTCTTCACCGCCACCTGCGGCGGGTTGGGTGCCGGGGTGGGAACGGCGGTCTCCGCGCCCCAAAGCGCTGTCGCAAGCATGACGTTGGAAAAAAGGCCGATGTACAGAACTCTCGTAACCATGTGGGCATCCTTTAACGCAAGCAATATCTTCAAAACAGTGTTACCTCGTGCAGACACAGGCCATACCGTCCTCCCGGAGGATTCACGTTGAGTCGAACGCCGTTCCAGCCGTCACTGAAGTTGGCCGAATAGCACAACCAGAGCGTGCGACCATCCTTGCTGATGAACTTGGAGGGGAAATTCAGGAAGTAGGCCTGCTCGCCAAAGTCCTTCAAGTATGACACCAGGCGCCATGGGCCGGTGAGTGTATCGGCCTCAAGAATATAGGAAGTCATCTTCGCGACGGTGGGCCAGCCATCGGTAATGCACATCAGGTACTTCTTGAGCCCGGGCACGTAGGTCGCAGTCACGCATCCCATATGATTGTTCCACTCAAGCAGGGGCTTGATGGCCCCGAACGAGCGTGTCCAGATGGGTTGCCCCCGATCATCATGGCCGGCAAAGAACTCCCAGGCCTTCAGGTCGTTAATGTGCTCTGGCGAGGGCGTGACGCGTGCCAGGTATACCTGGTCTGCCGTGATCCAACTCAAATTGCCGTTGGCAAAACCATCGTGTTGCTTGGCGGTGATCTCAAAGACGGCGCCCGGCGGGCCGAGGGTGATCGCTGGCCGCGGCAAGGGGTCATGCTCTTCCGCGCCCATGGCCATGACGTAGGCTTTGCCATCGGGAGAGTGCTCCATGTTCCGGCCGAAATCCACGAAATGCGGAACGCCCATCTTGACTGGGCCGAGATGGACGCGCGGCTCGGGGAATAGTGGTTGGGCCGCCGTATGCGGACTCGGCTCCCAGGTTCTGCCGTAATCTCGCGAGATCTGGAATCCCACCGTCGGTCCCAGATTGGGCCAGTTCCACGCGAAGCCGTCAACAACATGTTTGCCCGCCGGCCCCAGACAGTACGTACCGTAGTACCAAATGCCGTCATGCACCAAGGAACCGGCGGGATACCGGCCTTGGTAGGGCAGCGCACTGGCCGTCTTGGGCGGGGACGTGTTCCTGATAATCAGATTGAGCGGATCATCGCCCAGCATCACCGCATGCCCGGTGCATGCGTCGGCTCCGGCGCTCGATTCACACCCTATGCCGTCGGTCTGGCCATCGGTCCAAGGCGAGTAGAGGTTGTCGTCCGCAGCCCAGCACGGATACCAGGTATCACCGCACCGGTAATCGCTGTGCCTGCCTGTGAATCGGAGTCCGGTCGCCAGCGGTGATCGCGCGAAAGGACAATCATCCGGTACCGGGGAATTCCATACCAACTCCTTGTCCGAACCACATATATTCTCCGTCGGTGACGGTCTCATACATTCACTCCTGATATTCCTTGCCCGATTTGGCCTTCCTCACGAACATTGGGCGCGGAATTTATGTCACTTCAATTATGGCCCGCCGCGAAGTTATTGGCGCTGACCAGGCCAAGCGTCGAGTGACGCCGAACGGCGATTATACCCTCCGGCAAGCCATAAGAACAAGCTCGACTGTGCCGCGGCACGGGTGGCGAACGTATGCCGGTACACAGGTTCCCGCTTCAAGCTGCTCCATAACGCTTCCCGCCTCCCGCACCATGGCCATCTCTGGGCCATGTCTCTCCCCCCATGCCCCCCGCATTTCCGTGCTCGTCCGTGTTTTCCGTGGTTAAATCGCTACAATCACGCCTAATCACCCTTTGCGGAGTTGGCATGACTGCGGCGTCTGATGCACCTCATTCCTCACCCCCCACGCGGGCGGGGCTGCGCGAGGTGTGGGCGGCTTTTGGCAAATTGGGCCTGACCAGTTTTGGCGGGCCGGTGGCGCATCTGGGCTATTTCCGCAGCGAGTTTGTCACCAAACGCCGCTGGCTCAGTGATGCCGACTTTGCCGATCTGGTGGCGCTGTGCCAATTTCTCCCCGGCCCGGCCAGCAGTCAGATGGTCTTCGCGCTGGGCACGCTGCGGGCGGGTCTGCCCGGGGCGCTGCTGGCGTCGCTGCTGTTCACGCTGCCCTCGGCACTGCTCATGATTATGTTCGCCTATGGCGTGTCCGCCCTCAACGACATGGCCCGCGCGGGCTGGATTCACGGGCTTAAACTCGCCGCCGTGGCCGTGGTGGCCCAGGCCCTGTGGGGCATGAGCCGAACGCTCTGCACCGACTGGCCGCGCCGGGTTTTGTGTGGATTGGTGACGGTCACGCTGCTGCTGGTCCCCGGGGCGCTGGTGCAGATCGGCGTCATCGCGGTGGGCGGGCTACTGGGCTGGTGCTGGTACCACCGGCGGATGTCCGCCGTGCCCAAACTGGCCGCGCCCGTGTCGCGGCGTTCACATCTCGTGGCCGCGGCGGCGCTGGGGGTATTTTTCCTGCTGCTGGTCCTGCTGCCCCTGCTGGCGGCGGCGTATCCCTACAAACCCTTGCAGGTCTTCGACAGTTTCTACCGCTCGGGATCGCTGGTCTTTGGCGGCGGGCATGTGGTGCTGCCGTTGCTGCGGGCGGAGGTGGTGCCGCCCGGCTGGCTGAACAACCTGCAATTTCTCGCCGGCTACGGCGCCGCTCAGGCCGTGCCGGGGCCGCTGTTTACCTTCTCGGCGTATCTCGGTACGGCCATGCAGCCGGGGGCGTATGGCTGGCTCAATGGCCTGTGGTGCCTGCTGGCCATCTTCCTGCCCGCGTGGCTGCTGATCGCCGGGGCGCTACCCTTCTGGCAGCGCCTGCGCGGCAAGGTCTGGGCGCAGGCCTTTCTGCGCGGCGCCAACGCCGCCGTGGTGGGCGTGCTGCTGGTGGCCCTGTATCAGCCGGTGATCACCGAATCAGTCTTCAACCTCCGCGACGCAGCCCTGGCCCTCTGGGCCCTGGTCGCACTTATCTTCTGGCGCCTCCCCCCTTGGGCCCTGGTCCTAACCATGGCCGCCCTGGGCCAGTGGTTACTCTAACCGCGCGGGCGCGTGCCGTCCCTACCCAGGGCGTTGCCCTGGGCTATATAAATCCCGCCCCCTTGGGGCGAAAACCTGTCTATCTGGAAATACCCGAGGTGTCTTACTTTTCCCCGCGGCCGGGTTGGCCCAGTTCGATTTCGAAGGGTAGTTCGGCGAGGGTGATTTCCGGGTGCGAGCGGATGAAGTGGCGCATGCCCCATTCGTCGGCGAAGAGCAGGACGCGTTGGCCGCGGGGGGTGCGGGCGCTGCGGATTTGGGTGTGTTCGATGGCGGCGGTGATGGCGTCCTCAGTGACCGCCGGGGCGATCCAGCGCAGGGCGTAGAAGCCCGCGCGGTCGAGGCGCGAGTCGGCGCCGTATTCGGATTTCAGGCGGTACTGGGCGACTTCGAATTGCAGCGGCCCCACCGCCGCCAGCAGCAGGCCCGCGCCGCCGGTCTGGTCGAGGATAAAGGTCTGGATCACGCCTTCCTGTAAAAGCTGACTGAGGCCGGCGCGGAAGCGTTTGAACTGGCTGCTGTTGGTGCTGACCAGATACGCGAACCACTCGGGGGAGAACTGCGGGATCTCGCGATAGACAATCGCGGGGTCTTCGGTCAGGGTGTCGCCGATGCCGAATTCGGTATGGCCGACCAGGCCGATGACATCGCCGGGATAGGCTTCGTCAATGGTCTCGCGTTCGCGGCCGAAGAGTTTGTGGGAACTGGCCAGGCGAATCTCTTTGCCGGTGGGCACGTGCAGCACGCGCATGTCGCGGGTGAACTTGCCCGAGCAGACGCGGATGAAGGCGATGCGGTCGCGGTGCTTGGGGTCCATGTTGGCCTGGATTTTGAACACGAAGCCGGAAAATTTGGGATGGTCCAACGGCACCACATTCCCGCCAGCACTGCGCGGCATGGGCGGGGTGGCATATTCCAGATAGGCATCGAGCAAGAGCTGCACGCCGAAGTTATTGGCCGCGGAGCCAAAGAATACCGGCGTCAGTTCGCCCGCGCGCACGGCGGCGAGATCAAACGGGGCGCCGATTTCGTCCAGCACGCCGAGTTCCTCGATGACCTGGGCATGGACGGCGGGGCTGAGGCGCTGGGCCACCAGCGGGTCGTGCAGGTCCATGATCTGTTCCGGAGCGCGGTAGGCGCCGCCGGCACTGCGTTCAAAGAGGTGGACCTGTTTGGTGAGGCGGTCATAGACGCCGCGGAAATCGCGGCCACTGCCCAGCGGCCAGTTCACCGCGGTGGCGTGCATGCCCAGCACGCTTTCCAATTCGTCCAGCAGCGCGACGGGATCGCGCGCGGGGCGGTCGAGTTTGTTCATGAAGGTAAAGATGGGGATATGGCGGCGACGGCAGATTTCAAACAGTTTGCGGGTCTGGGATTCGATGCCCTTGCCGGCGTCGATGACCATGACCACGGCGTCCACGGCGGTGAGGACGCGGTAGGTGTCTTCGGAAAAATCTTTGTGGCCGGGGGTGTCGAGCAGGTTGATGCGATAGCCGTGGTAATCGAATTGCAGAACGGTGGAGGTGACGGAGATGCCGCGCTGGCGTTCGAGCTCCATCCAGTCGGAGGTGGCGGCCTGCTGATTTTTGCGGGCGGTGACGCTGCCGGCGAGTTGCAGGGCGCCGCCGTAGAGGAGGAACTTTTCGGTGAGGGTGGTTTTACCGGCGTCGGGGTGCGAGATAATCGCAAAGGTGCGGCGGCGGTCTAATTCGTGTTGGGGGACAGACATAACAACAATCCTTTAGCGCTGTAACTCCAGCTCTGACAAGCACTTTACGCCACATATTTCAGGGTGTAAACAGGCCGGGAAGGCATTTCGGCCCAGCGATTTTCTTAGGCGTATGATAGCCCCAATGGCACTGGGGAACAAGGAGGGACGCGGGGGGAGAGTAACCACAGATGGACACGGATGGACACAGATGGGACGGGGGGAGAATTTTTACATGGATGGGCAGGATGTACAGGATGGGGACGGGGGGAAGGGAATGCAATTGTTCCACGTGGAACAATTTTGCACGCGTAACATGGGCATCTCTGCCCATGATTGGTTTTGGTGTGATGCGATTGTTCCACGTGGAACAATCGTGTGCGGGGAGACAACACCGTTACGAAC
>JBAXGE010000160.1:0-5240 GCA_037139555.1 Phycisphaerae bacterium | reverse complement strand
GTTGGGGCAGTGGGGGGCGTATGGGGTGAGTGTGCCGGTGGTGGTGGCGAATACGGCGCTGACGTTACTGAAGATATTTGTCTGCTTCCTGCAGGCGTACATTTTTATGTTCCTGACGACGTTATTTTTGGGTTCGGCGGTGGCGCCGGAGCACTGAGTCAGGGACGCAGAACAAGGCTTGGCAGCCGACGCCAATGCCGCTTTTTTTTCAAGATCGGCGAAACTTTTATTGGGCGGGTCGCTGTGCGAGTTGACCTGCCCGCTTTACGGAGGTACTTATGCTCGCAGAAATCACCATCAGTGGCATCGGAGTGGCCGGTCTTATGATCGGCGTGGGTCTGGTAATTATGGGCGCGGCCAAGGGCATCGCTCATATCGGCGCGAACGCGGTGGAATCCATCGCGCGTCAGCCGGAAGCCAAGGGCAGCATCGGCACCAACATGATCATCGCCGCGGCGCTGATCGAAGGCGTGACGCTGATCGCGCTGGTCGTTGGCATGCTGGTCATCTTCATGAACAAGGTCTAAGTCAAAATTCGCCGGCGGGGCGCCCGGAGGCGCCCCGCGGGTGTTTTTGAGTTGGCGCAAGAGCAGTCAAGCAGGACGATGGCATGCATATGAGCAAACACACGAAAATAGTGGTGATGGCACTGGCGCTGGGGCTGGGGGCGGGGCTGGTGATGGCGCAGACGCTGCCGGTGGGGGCGCATGAAGTGGCGACCACGGCGGTGGCGACGGTGGGCGAGGCGGTTCATGCCGGGGCGGAAGCTACCGGTGCGGCTGCGGAGCATGCGGTGGCCGGCGCGCATGGGCAGCGGGATTTGGTGTCGCAGTTTATTGATGTGGGCACGGCCGTCGTGACGGCGGTGGTGTTTTTGACGGTGTTGCTGGTGCTGCGGTTTACGGCGTGGAAGCCCATTGGGGCGGCGCTGAAGCATCGCGAAGATTCGATTCGCGACAGTCTGGCCGCGGCGCAGGCGGCGCGGGAGCAGGCGCAGGCGACCGGGAAGGAACTGGAAGCGAAAATTGCCGAGGCGCAGAAAGTGGCCGGCGAGGAAATCCGCCGGGTGCGGGAAGATGCCCAGCGGCTGGCGGACAATATCCGCAAGACGGCGGAAGCGGAAGCGAATGCTTTGCGCGACCGGACGGTGAAGGAAATTGACGCCGCGCGGGTGCAGGCGATTTCGGATGTGAATGCCCATGCGGCCGATTTGGCGCTGAGCATTGCCCGCAAGATTCTGCAGCGGCAGGTGACGGCGGAAGATCATCAGAAGCTGGTGCAGGAATCGCTGGCGGAACTGGCGAAGCGTAACTAAGAGAGCCGGATACAAAGTTTATGGCCTATATAACCGTACAAAGTGAAACCGTCGGACGGGTGTATGCCCAGTCGCTGATTAATCTGGCGACGCGGCAAGATGCACTCGGGGCGCTGGCGGTGGATGTGCAGACGCTGCAGGCGGTGCTGAGTCAGTCGCCGCAGTTGCAGACGCTGGCGCAGAGCGCGTCGGTGAGTCCGGAGCAGAAGTTTGCGGTGTTGGAGAAAGCCCTGACGGGGCATGTTCACCCGTTGACCATGTTCGTGCTGCGCAGCATGACCAAACGCGACCGGCTGGCGTATCTGGACGGGTTTGTGTTCGCGCTGGACAAGCTGCTGAAGAAGCTGGGCGGGATCATTGATGTGATTATCGAATCGGCGATCGCGCTGGACGAGTCGGTGCAGGAGCGGATTGTGGCAGGGATCGCGAAAGCGACCGGTAAAGTGCCCGCGCTGAAGTGTCATGTAGTGCCCGATTTGCTGGGCGGGCTGCGGATTCAGATTGATGATGTGCTGATGGATGCCACGGTGGCGAGCCATCTGGCGCAGTTGCGCAAGATGCTGGTGAATGAAGTGGATCAGAAGTTGCGGGCCCGTAGCGCCGCACTGGTTTAAGCGGAAAACGTTTTTTACGATGCATTCGTACATGAGGTTGCATACTGATGAAGATCAAGGTTGATGAAATTACGTCGGTGATTGAACAGGAAATCGCCGGGTTCCAGAACCGCATGGATGTGGCCCAGGTGGGGCGCGTGATCGAGGTCGGCGACGGCATCGCCCGGATTTACGGGCTGCGCGGCGCTATGGCGGGCGAAATGTTGGAATTCCCCAACGGGGTCTTTGGCCAAGTGTTCAATCTGGAAGAAGAGACCGTCGGCGCGGTCATCATGAACCATTACCTGAGCATCAAAGAAGGCGATCTGGTCAAGTGCACGGGCGAACTGCTGAGTGTGCCGGTGGGCGATGCGCTGCTGGGCCGCGTGGTGGATCCGCTGGGGCAGCCGCTGGATGGCGGGCCGGCGATTCAGACCACGGACCGCCGCAAGGTGGACGTGATCGCGCCCGGCATTGCGGATCGGCAGCCGGTTAAACAACCCTTGCAGACCGGGGTCAAGGCGATTGAC
Organism: Phycisphaerae bacterium; assembly: GCA_037139555.1. Classification (GTDB taxonomy): domain Bacteria; phylum Planctomycetota; class Phycisphaerae; order WQYP01; family WQYP01; genus JBAXGE01. Next base: position 2,802 of record JBAXGE010000160.1, on the reverse strand, counting down.
GCGATGATTCCCATCGGGCGCGGGCAGCGCGAACTGATCATCGGCGACCGCAAGACCGGCAAGACGGCTATCGCGCTGGATGCGATCATCAATCAGAAGAAATATTGGGGCACACCGGACGCGGTGATTTGTATTTATGTGGCGATTGGGCAGAAGGAATCCACGGTCGCGGGCGTGGTGGATACGCTGCGGCAGAACGGGGCGATGGATTATACGATTGTGGTGACGGCGTCGGCTTCCGACCCGGCCCCGCTGCAGTACATCGCGCCGTACGCGGGTTGTGCGATGGGCGAACATTTTATGGCGCAGGGCAAACATGTGCTGTGCGTGTATGACGATTTGACCAAGCAGGCGCAGGCGTATCGGCAGTTGTCGCTGCTGTTGCGGCGTCCGCCCGGCCGCGAGGCGTATCCCGGCGACGTGTTCTATCTGCACAGCCGGTTGCTGGAACGCGCGTGTAAACTTTCGGATGAGAACGGCGGCGGGTCGCTGACGGCGCTGCCGGTGATTGAAACGCAGGAAGGTGAAGTTTCGGCGTATATTCCCACGAACGTGATTTCGATCACGGACGGGCAGATTTATCTGGAGCCGGATCTGTTCTTCTCAGGCATCCGGCCCGCGATCAACGTGGGTATTTCGGTGAGTCGCGTGGGCGGTTCGGCGCAGGTCAAGGCGATGAAGAACAAGAAGGTCGCCGCGTCGCTGCGGTTGGATTTGGCTTCGTACCGCGAATTGGAAGCGTTTGCGCAGTTGGGTACCGATGTGGATGCGGGCACGCGGCGCAAGCTGGATCGCGGGGCACGGATGGTGAAGCTGCTGACGCAGCTCCAATATGAGCCGATGGACACGATTGACCAGATTATGGTGATTTACGCTGGCGCGCAGGGGATGCTGGACAAGGTGCCGGTGGCCGATGTGTTGACCTGGGAAAAGCAGTTCCTGGAATTCACGCGCACGTCCGCGGTCAAGCTACGCGAGGATTTGAACACGAAAAAAGATTTGACCCCGGAAATCGAAGCCGCATTGGTGGAGGCGATCAGCCGTTTCAACGCCACCAGCGCGCTGGTTGCCAAGTAATCTCTAACGAGGAACGACCCCGGCCATGGCCAACGCAAGAGCCATTCAAAAACGCCGCAAGGCAGTGCAGAATACCCGCAAGATCACCAACGTGATGGGTATGATTGCCGCGTCACGCTACCAGCGGGCGTACCGCCGCGCGATGGGCACGAAGCCCTATGTGCGCAAGCTCAACGGGATGATTGCCGCGGTGCGGCAGTCGCTGCAGGCCAGCGGGACGCAGATCAGTCATCCGCTGATCGCCGCGCCCAGCGCGCAGGCCAAACGGACGGCAGTGCTGGTGCTGACCAGCACGCGCGGGCTGTGCGGTGGTTACAACGGGAACATCCTGCGGCTGGCGATGAATACGGTACGAGAGCTGGAAGCGGCCGGCCAACAGGTGGATTTGCATGTGGCGGGGCGCAAGGGCGTGGCCTATATGCGATTCATCAACCGCACCCTGGCGGGCAGTTATCTGGCCCTGGGCGATCAGCCGCGTTATGTGGAGATTGACCCCATTGCCCAGCAGTTTATTGACGCGTACAGCCGGGGCGAAATTGCCGGGGTGAAGGTTATTTACATGCGGTTTGTTTCCGCTGCGCGGCAGGTGCCGTATGTGCTGGATTTGCTGCCGCTGGGGCAGGAAGCGACCGGGGATGACGCCCAGACCGCCACGACCGCGGGGCTGGATGCGGACTTTGATTTTTCGCCCGCGCCGGCGGAGCTGCTTAATGAGCTGCTGCCCAAGGCGGTGAAAGTGACATTGTTCCAGTGCTTTATCGAATCGGTGGTTTCGGAGCAGTTGGCCCGGCGGGTGGCCATGAAGGCCGCCACGGACAATGCCGATGTGATTGTGAAACAATTGACCCAATTGTATAACCGCGTACGCCAAGCCAGCATCACGTCGCAATTGAGCGAACTGATGGGCGGCGTAGAAGCGATGAAATAAGTGTTTGACGCGTACCGCGTATTCTTTGCCTGTTTTGACGGAGTTTGAGCTATGCCGGCCCAAGGTGTGATTAGCCAAGTTATCGGTTCGACCTTTGATGCGGAGTTCCCCGAAGACCAACTCCCCGCGATCTATAACGCCATCACCATTGACCACGCGTTGGCCGAGGGTGGGGTGGAATTGCACCTGACCGGCGAAGTGCAGCAGCACCTCGGCGGGGGCAAGGTCCGCGCGATCGCGCTGGGTTCCACGGATGGTCTGGCCCGGGGTATGCCCGTGGTGGATACCGGCGCGGCGGTGAGTGTGCCGGTGGGCGAAGAGACGCTGGGCCGCGTGTTTAACATGCTGGGCAAGCCCATTGATAAGAAGGGGCCGGTGAAGGCCGGGGCCATGCGGGCGATCCACCAGTCGCCGCCGGAGTTCAAGAATCTGGAACCCAAGACCAAGATTTTCGAAACGGGTATCAAGGTCATTGACCTGCTGGCGCCGTATGTGCGTGGTGGTAAGACCGGGTTGTTCGGCGGGGCGGGCGTGGGCAAGACCGTGATCATTCAGGAACTGATCGCGCGGTTGGCGCGGTTCCACAGTGGTTATTCGTGCTTTGCCGGCGTGGGCGAACGTACCCGCGAAGGTAATGACTTGTGGCTGGAAATGCAGGAAGCCAAGATTGGCGATACGGGCAAACGGGTTATTGATCAGACCGTCATGGTGTTCGGACAGATGAACGAGCCCCCCGGTTCGCGTCTGCGTGTGGCGCTGACAGCGCTGACCATGGCGGAACATTTCCGCGATACCAC
>JBAXGE010000159.1:0-5282 GCA_037139555.1 Phycisphaerae bacterium | reverse complement strand
GCGATGGACCTGCATGCCGCCCAGGTACAGGGCTTCTTTGACCTGCCGATGGACCATCTGCTGGCCAGCCCGGTATTCACCCAATATTACAAAGCCGAAGCGTCCAAACTCGGCAAGATTGCCGTGGTTTCGCCCGATCCGGGCAATCTGAAGGCCGCCAGTTATTACGCCGAGGTGTTGGACGCGGATCTGGCGTTCATTGACAAGCGGCGCAAGACCGCCACCACGGTGGCGATGAACACTATCATCGGCGATGTGGTCGGCAAGACAGTTTTGATGTTCGACGATATGATCACCACGGGCGGGACGGTCTGTGAAGCCGCCAAGATTTTGATGGCCAAGGGCGCCCGGGAAGTCCATGTGGCGGCGACCCACGGCATCTTTGCCGGTCCGGCAGTGGAACGACTGCTGGCCAGTCCGATTCACCGGATCGTCATCACCGACACCGTACCCCTGAACGATCATACCCGGGCCTTGTCGGATCGTATGACGGTCCTGAGTGTGGCCCCGTTCCTGGGCGAAGCAATCAAGCGTATTCACTTGAATCAATCTGTATCCAGTCTATTTGGGACAGGTGGTAATTCTGGCAAGCGTTAAGCGTGGCCGCACGCGGCGGTCGCGGGCAGCGATTTTTTTGAAGCAGCGTCAGTTCGACGTAAGGAGTTTTCGCAATGGCAAAGTCTAAAGTAGCCCATTCCACCAAGATCGAGGCTCAGGTGCGTGAAGCACGCGGCAGCCGCAAGTCCCAATTCCTGCGGGCCGAAGGCAAAATCCCCGCCGTGGTCTATGGTCTGGGCAAGCCCACCGCCAACATCACCCTGAGCTACAAGCAGGCGGAATCGGTCATCCACAGCGGCGTGAAGCTGGTGGATCTGGAAGTGGATGGCAAGTCGGAAAAGGCGCTGGTGCAGGAGGTACAATACGACCATCTGCAGGACGCCATCGAGCATGTGGACTTCCTCCGCATTGATCCCAAACAGCGCATTCACACCAAGGTTCCGCTGGAATTCCGCGGTACGGCCAAGGGCACCAAGGAAGGCGGCATCCTCGAAACCATGTTCAGCGAACTGGAAATCGAAGTGTTGGCCACCGAATTGCCGGAAGTCATCCGCATCAATGTCGAAAATCTGGCGCTGCATGATGCCATCCATGTCAAAGACGTGGTTCTGCCCCCCTCGGGCAAAGCTGTGGCCAATCCGGAACAGATCGTCTGTCAGGTCCGCACCGTGAAGGAAGAAGTCGTGGTTGCGGCGGAACCGGGCGCTGCGGAACCGGAAGTCATCGGCAAGAAGCCGACGGATGAAGAAGCCGCCGCTGCGGCCGCGAAGCCGGCGGAAAAGAAGAAGTAAGAATTTGAGCGAGGTCGGGCACGCGTATGAAATTGGTCGTTGGCTTGGGCAATCCCGGACGGGACTACGAACGGACCCGGCACAACGCAGGTTTTATGCTGCTGGACCTCTTGGCGAAGCAATGGCAGTGTTCGGCTTGGCGCAATGGTCAGGAAGCTTTCGTGACCGATGCCAAGGTGGCAGAGACGAAAGTCGTGCTGCTTAAGCCGATCACGTTTATGAATCTGAGTGGTCGCGCGGTGGCTTCGGCCCTGAGCTACTACAAGATTGCCCTGCCGGATGTGCTGGTGGTATCGGATGATATCGCCCTGCCGTGCGGTAGTATCCGGCTGCGGAGCAGTGGCTCGGCCGGAGGGCATAACGGGCTGAGTGACATCGAGCGGGCGTTGAGTTCGTGTGCGGTGTTGCTGGGTAAGACGGGGCGTGATTATGCCCGCTTACGCATCGGCGTGGATGCCCCGGGACGCGTGCCGCAGAAGTCGTATGTGCTGGAGCCGTTTTCGCCCAGCCAGACGCCGCTGCTGCAGGAGTCATTGCAACGGGCCGCAGAGGCCGTAGAGTGTTGGTGCCGGAGCGATATCGCCACGGCCATGAATAAGTATAATGCCCCGGTATAAAGGCCGGAGCGGAACGAAGCGTTAAGGTAACTGCGATTTTTTTTGGAGATGTTCGATGGCAACGCATGTACGTCAGTACGAAGCCCTGTTCTTGTTCAACCCCAACCTCGGTGGGGCTAATTTTGAGCAGGCCAAGACCGAAGTGGAGCACATTCTGAGTCGCGCCAAGGCGGAAGTCCTGCTGATCAAAAAGTGGGAAGAACGCAAGTTGGCCTATGAAATTGACGGCCAGAAGCGTGGTCTGTATGTGCTGGCCTTCTTCAAGGCCGAAGGCACCAAGATAGCGGGCGTGGAACGCGATGCCCAGTTGTCCGAAAACATTCTGCGCATCATCGTCCTGAAGGCCGAGCATTTGGCCCTCAAGGACATGGAAGCCATGCAGCCGCAGGTTCCCGTTCCGGAAGAAGACCGGCGTGATCGGCGGCGTGAGCCCAGCGAAGATATCGGCATTGACATTGATGTCACCGAGATCAGCGCCAAGGAATAAGCCTTGGGCACGTTTACGTGCCGAGTGTTTGAATACCGCAGGCAATCGTTACTCTTGGGAGGCCGATAATGGCGAATCTCAACAAAGTACTGCTCATTGGTAACTTAACCCGTGATCCAGAACTAAAGTTTTTGCCCAGCCAGATGGCCCTTTGCGAATTCGGTTTGGCCGTAAACCGCACATGGACAGGGCAAGATGGTCAGCGTAAAGAAGAGGCGACGTTCATTGATTGCACGGCCTTCTCCAAGACCGCTGAAACGATTTCAAAGTATATGAAAAAGGGCTCGTCCATTTTCATCGAAGGCCGGCTTAAGTATGAACAATGGGAGTCGAAAGACGGTGGTAAGCGGTCAAAATTGAGTGTTGTCGTTGAAACATTTCAATTCACCGGTCCTCGGCCGCAAGGTCAGGGCAGTGAAGGTGGCGAAGGTGGCTATTCCGCCCCGGCCCCCGCGTCACGGCCCCCGGCCCGTACGGCCGGCCGGCCCGGTGGCTATCAGCAGCGTCCCGCGGCCCAGCCGCAGGATCAGAGCATGGCCGATCCCCCGGCTCCGGATGATATGGGTCCCCCGTCGGCAGGTGAAGAACCGCCGTTTTGATGGTATGATAGTGTGTTGAAATCCCCTTGGCTGACGGGGTGTATAGATCAGCCACAGGTCCGTGAGTGCGAATGTGCTGCCAGGCACGCCCGATTTTTCGGCAACGTTGCAGCCCAAGACACCACCGGCCCGGAATTGTCCTCCGCGTGCCTGAAGGAAACCGTATGAAAGTCCTCCTGACCGAGACCATCAACAAGATCGGGATCGTCGGCGAAGTGGTGAACGTGAGTGAAGGCTTCGCCCGCAATTACCTGCTGCCCAAGAAACTGGCCATCACCCCCACCGAAGGCAATATCAAGCGTTACGAACAACAGAAGACCGACTACGAACGCAAGCTCCGTGAACTGCGCAGCCAGAAGGAAGCCCTTTTGGCCCAGCTCACCGGCGTGGAAATCACCATCGCCCGGGCGGCCAACGAAGACGGCCACCTGTTCGGGTCGGTCAGCCGGCGCGATATCGCCGAAGAATTGCAGAAGAAGGGCTTTGCCCTCACCCACGAAGACATCCGTCTGGATGATTCGCTGCGGCGCGTGGATACCTTCATGGTTCCGGTGCAGTTGGCCGGCGATCTGAAGACCGAAATCAAGGTCTGGGTCGTACGCGACACGGAATCGCTGGTCGCCGAAGCAGTGACCAAGCCCTCATCAGACTCGTCAGAGGCCCCGGCGGCCGAGTGACGAACTGACATAACGTCTGGTTCGCCCACGCGGAGCCGCCCTACTCAGGTGGCTCCGCTTTTTTTTGGTACTTTCACGACGCGAAACTTTGTTCTATACTTGCCCACTTCGGGCGCAGACATTAAGCAACACTTGCCTACAAGGAGCAGAAACATGTTGGAAATTCTCGTAGCCGACAAAATCGCCGACGAAGGTCTGGCGATCCTCAAGACCGCAACTGATGTCAAATACACCGTACAAACCAAATGGGCGCCCGGCGAAATGGGCGAGAAACTCGGTCAGTTCGATGGCGTGATCATCCGCTCGGGCGTGAAGATCACCGGGGCCGATCTGGCCAAGCCCGGCCGGCTCAAGGCCATTGCCCGCGCCGGTGTGGGCGTGGATAATGTGGATGTCGAAGCCGCCACCCGCGCAGGTGTGTTGGTGATGAATACCCCCGATGCCAATACCATCACCACCGCCGAACAGGCCATCGCGCTGATGCTGGCCCTGGCCCGCAAGACCGTGGCCGGCGATCAGCACCTGCGGCAGCACAAGTGGGAACGCAATCAGTTCCTGGGTGTGCAGTTGGCCGGCAAGACGCTGGGCGTGATCGGCTTTGGCCGCATCGGCCGCGCCGTGGCCAAGCGGGCGCTGGGGCTGGAGATGAAAGTGGTCGCGCACGACCCGTTCTTCTTCGCCGAAACCGCACTGGACGGCCAGGTGAAAATGGTCAAGGAACTCGACGCCCTGCTGCCGGAATGCGACTTTATTACCGTCCATGTCCCCGGCGATAAGACCAAGGGTCTGATCGACGCGGCCCGGATTGCCAAGTGCCGCAAGGGCGTGCGATTCATCAACTGCGCCCGCGGCGGGATCATTGATGAGCAGGCTTTGACCGATGCCGTGAATTCGGGCCATGTGGCCGGTGCGGCGATCGACGTTTATGAGCCCGAGCCCCCCCTGCCCGATAACCCCCTGTTCACGCTGGGTGACAAGGTCGTATTGACCCCCCACTTGGGTGCCTCGACCGTGGAAGCCCAGACGGCCGTGTCGGTGGATGCCGTCAAGGAAATGCTGATGTATCTGCGGAACGAAGGCATCGTCGGCGCGGTCAATGCTGGCGGGATTGATATGAATCTGTCGGAGCCGGAACAGGCTTATACCGACCTGATGCGGCGGATGGCCATCATTCTGGCCAGTGTCGTGGACAAAGGCTTCAGCAGCATCACGCTGCGGACCAATGGTGAACTGCCCAAGCGGATCACCACGACCCTGGCCCGGCTGGGCGTGACCGAATTGCTCCGGCCGTTCCTGAACCAGCCGGTGAATGTGGTGAATGCGTTCCATCTGGCGGAACAGCGCGGTATCACCCTGCGGACCGAAACGCTGGGTCAGGCCTATCAACGCGCCATTCAGCACAGCATCGAATTGGAAGTCACCGAAGACGACAAGACCCATACCATCATCGGGACCGTGTTCTCGGATATGCAGCCGCGCGTGCTGATGATCAAGGGTTATTGGATGGATATGGTGCCGGAAGGCCCGATGCTGCTGATCGTGAATCATGACCG
>JBAXGE010000158.1:0-5292 GCA_037139555.1 Phycisphaerae bacterium | reverse complement strand
CGCCAACGCCACGCCGACCGTATAACACACCATATCCGACCACAGAAACCCATGCCCAAGTATCAACCCGCCCACCGTAGTATCACGCAGACTGGCCAACCAGCCCCACTCCAACCGCTGGGAAAACTCCACCCCGAAACAGCCCAGCAATGCCAAAGCCCCAAGCGTCACTACCCGCCCCCGCGGCCAGAGCGCACACAACATGATGTATACGAACACCGCATAGAGCGTATCCCCGCCATAGGTACGCACCAGCGTCGGATACCACGCCCCATACCGCCGAGTAGAGATAGCCACCCCGGCCACGAGGACCGCAACCATGATCGTGCCGATACGCTTTCTGGGGTTACGCATGCCGCTAGCTTAATCGCGCGTGCGCAGATACACAATGTAATCCGTCGGCGGTGGCGTGCCCCCCGCCCGGCCGATAATCCGCGCGATCTGGCCGCGATGATAGGCCCCATGGCTGGTCACATGCAGCAGGATATCCCGCAGGGAATTATGAAAGCGCTCACCGGCGGAGTTCTGGTAACTGATGACCTGCTGCCATTCATTGGCATTGGTGGTCTGGACCAGCGTGCGATAACCCGCCGCGCTGGCCGCCACCCGCGCGGTCAATTCCGCCCGGTCCCACTGGGGCCAGATCGGCACCGCCAGCGGCTGACCGGCACTGCGCGCCAGCCAATTCAATTCCGCGCTGATGATATGCCGGTACAGCCGCTCCACCTCATCCGGCTCGGGCACGCCCGCAGTGATCGCCGCCAACACCCGGGCATCCGCCCAGATCATCCATTCCACCAAATCGGTCTGCATCTGGATTTGTTGCATGGTCGTATCCTCTCAGAAAAGTCCGCCGCATAATGATAGCCATCGGCCCGGTTCCTTTTCCGGATTATCGTGATTGTTTTTGGGGGAGATGGTCAATACGCAAGCACAGTCCCAACCGACACTTCGCTCGAAATCGCACACTAACGGGTTATGGTTGATAGGGTAGTGTCGACGTATCAAATGGGACTTCTATATCCGGATTACCGTGACTGGCCAGCCAGTCAGACACCTTGGCAATATGGCTTCCCAGCCGTGGGCGCAAAACTATTTCGCCACAGGCAGGTGGGTAAACGGCAATGTCACGGTAATGGTGATTCCGCGCTCGGAACCATTGGCTACCGACACCTGGCCTTTAAGCAACCGGATGATCCGGCTGGCCAGTGCGGTGCTGAGTCCATAATCACCACCACCTTTGAACAGATGGCGTTGTCCTCCTACGGCAAAAAACGTTTCCAAGGCATTAGTGGGTAGCGGCTTGCCGGTGGTCCGGATCACCACATGGACCTGTTCCTCGGCCCGATAGGCTTCCAGCGTGATGGACTCGGTACCGGTGACACAATGGGTAGCCGTCAGCACCAGATCATGGAACGCACGATGGAGCAGTTTGGAATCACCCATAACGGCGACATCCGGGGCCACTGCCACTGTGTTATAGAGCTGGATGCCGGGCATCTGCCGGGTAATCTGGGCCAGTGTTTCCCGCAGCATCAGGGCCAATTCCAGCGGTTGTTCCTGATAATATTCCGCCGCCACATCAATTTGGGAAAGCGTCAGCGCGTCATCAATCAGCTTTTCAATCCGGGCCCGGGAGGTTTTGTAAGCCTGATACAATTCGTGATTGCCGGCCGTCTCGGCCAGATCCATGAACAGCAGATCCGTCACCCCGAAGATCCCGCACAACGGTGTGCGCATTTCATGAGACAGCGTCTTGAGCCATTGGTCCTTGGCCTCATCCCACAAGCGTAACCGGCGGTGGGCTTCGGTCAGTTCCGACACCCGCTGCCGGACCAAATCTTCCAGATGCAACTGATTGCGGCGCAACTGCAGATGCGTGCGGACGCGGGCCAACACCTCAACTTCGGCAAACGGCTTGGTTACATAGTCCACCCCGCCGACATCGAACGCCCGGACCTTGTCGGAGGGTTCGGAATAGGCGCTGAGGAAAATCACCGGGATGGCCCGCAAGAGCGCGTCATTTTTGAACTGTCGGCACACTTCGTAGCCGTCCATCAGGGGCATACGAATATCCAACAAAAGCAGATCGGGCGGCTCTTCCCGGGCGGCCATCAGCGCCTGATCGCCGCGCAGAAACGCCCGCACCCCCAAGCCTTCATGCCGCAGCATCTCACCGAGGACATTCAGATTTTCCGGTTCATCGTCAATAATCATGATCCGGGTATTGGTGTATAGCTGATTCATGGTTCCACCTCTTTCTTGGTATGCAGCAGGGATCGGATACCGTCGTAATCGTATTTGTTTGCGAGGGTGCCCAGGCTTCGGGCCAGTTCCGGCTGTTCATAGGCAATCGCCTCCAGTGTGGCCCGGAGCAGGGCCACATCACCGCGCCGCAGCACCTGTTCCAACAGCACCCGCAGACGCGCGGACAATCGGGCCACTTCCGCAGTCAAATCCCGCCCCGGCACTGAGCTCTGGACCTTGATGGCGGGTTCGGGGTCATATTCATAACACACCCCGGTCACCTGGGCGATGGCGGCCAACAATTCTTCGCGGTGGATCGGTTTGGGCACATTGCCATCGGCCCCGGCCGTCTGGGCGTGCTCTAATTGATCAACCAGTCCCGAAGCGCTGACCATCAGAATTTTAACCTGCGCCCCGTTGGGTAGCGCCCGGATCTGGCGGATGGTTTCATATCCATCCATCTCCGGCATATGTATGTCCATCAGGATCACCGCCATCGGGTCCGCGGCACTTTGCATGCGTTGCACCGCGGCGGCACCGCCCGTGACCGATTCCAGAACAAAACCCACACTTTGCAGCAGATTCATGGTCATATTCCGGCTGGGGGCATCGTCATCCACGATTAAGACCCGGCACGGTGGTTGTCCGGGCGCCAAACGCAGCACATTGCGCTGCGCCGTGGAATCCATGGTTGCCTGGCCCAATTGCTGCGCCACGAAAGTGAAATGGAAACAACTGCCCACCCCCACCTCACTGGTCACCGTGACATCCCCACCCAAGGCCTGGGCATAGCGCTGACTGAGGGGCAACCCCAGACCGGTTCCCTGGCCGGTCCGCGTCCTGTCTTCAACCCGGTAAAACAGATCGAATACGTGACTTATATCCTCGGTCCGAATCCCGCAGCCGGTATCGCGCACGTCCACAACCAGCGTAATTTTATTGTCTGCCTGGGTGGTCTCCAGCGCGGCCACCAGTGTCACCGCCCCCTGTTTGGTGAACTTGATGGCATTCCCCACCAGATTGATCAGGATCTGACGGATTTTCCCCGCATCGGCATAAATATTCTGGGGCACACCCGGCTGATAGACCAGATCTACCACCAATGGTTGGGCCTCGGGCCGATGCGAAAACATCATCCGGACATCATCCAACATCTGCTTGAAATCAAATTCCTGCGGCTGCAGGTTGATCTTCTGGGTATCACTCCGGGCCAGATCCAGAACATCGTTAATCAATTCCAACAAGTGTTCGCCGCTCTTGGACAAGGATGGAATCCAGCGTCCGCTGGGACATTGCCGGCACTCGCGTTCCATGATCTGCGAGTAGCCGAGAATGGCATTCAACGGGGTGCGGATTTCGTGGGACATATTGGCCAAAAACATGGATTTCGCCCCTACGGCTTGCTGCGCGGTATCCAAAGCCTGGGTGAGGCGTTCCTGCAACGCCCGGTTTTCCAACTCGCGGTTGCGCCGCGCCTCAAAATGGGCATACAGTTCCGCCAATACCTGCAACAAGGAGATTTCCTCCTGGCCCCAAACCCGTTCGTACCGCACCGCATCAAATCCCACAAAGCCCAGACACCGGCCATCCATCAGCAAAGGCAGCGTGATTAAGGACTTGATCCCTTGGTCAACCAGCACCTGACGCACCGAATCGGCCAACGGCAGCGCGGCCACGCTGGGAATGTGTACCAATTGGCCCTGGGTATGCGCCTCCAGCCATTCGTGCAGCATGGTTATGGGCAACTGCTGCAGATTGTGGATTTCCGGGGTGATCCCATCGGCACACCACTCATGGGTGTTGGACGTGGTTTGGCTATTGAAATCATAACTGAACAGATAGGCCCGGTCGGCATCAATGAGCCGTCCCATGGTAGCCAGGGATTGGTTGATCGCCGATTCCTGCAACGCCCAGGGCACATTGACAAAATTAGTGGCCAGACTCATCATGGCCTTCTGGATGACGGACATGCGGGATAATTTCTCCGCGATCTGTTTGCGCTCGGTAATATCAATCATCACGGTTAATAGATAGTGCTGCCCCTGGCTGCGGACCACTTCACCCCAGAATAAGCCTTCCAGAATCGTGCCATCCTTGCGCCGAATCTGCATTTCACAATTCTTGATCTGCCCGGTGCCGATCAATTGGGTGCCCATCTCATGATGGCGCTGGGGATCCACAAACAGATTCAAGTCCGCACTGGTTTTGCCGACAATTTCCTCGCGGGAATAACCCAGCGTCTGGAGAAACGTGTCATTGACATCCGCAAACTGTCGGTCGGCCACCGTCGAAATCGCCATCAGGGTGGGATTATTACGGAACAAACGCTCAAAACGCTGCTGGGAATCCTGCTCTGCGCTTAAGTCTTTACAAATTCCAAAAATACAATCCTGACCGTCCCATTTCCCCGAACAGATCCGGGTTTCCACCGGTACCAGTTGCCCGGTTTTCCCCAGCAGCGGTAGCGGACAGTGATTGCGTTCCCCACGGAACATGGCCGCAAAGAGCTCTCCCGCCTCCTGCCGTAATTCCGGTGGATGTAGCTCCAGCATATTCATTTTCTGCAATTCGACATCGGTATACCCGAGTTTGCGGGTTACAGCCTGATTGTTGAATAAGATTTTCCCCTCGGCCGTGCCCACCAGAATCAGATCGGACATGGCCTCGAAGAAACTGCGGAAGTTGGCGGCGCTTTCCCATAAAGCCACCTCGGCATGCTTCTGGGCGGTGATATCCCAGTTGATCCCGATCATGCGGACGGGCTTGCCCTGGGGATCACGCAGCACGGTGGCCATGGCCCGGATATTACGAAGGGTCCCATTGGGGCGAATGATGCGGTACTCGAGAGCAAATTCCACTTCCCCGCGCAAGGCCGCATCATACTCCTGCTGATACCGCATTTTATCTTCGGGATGGGCACAATCCTCCCAAGCTTTTTCCGGGGTACCAAAATAATCGGCCGATCCGCCATAGAGCGCGTAAAGCTGGTCATCCCAGTCCATGCGCTTGGTCACCGGATCCCAATCCCAAATTCCCACCCCACCC
>JBAXGE010000157.1:0-5304 GCA_037139555.1 Phycisphaerae bacterium | reverse complement strand
CTCAGCGCTGGCCATCGCCATCATCATTTCATTGTGAAAGTTGCCAAAGTTCAGCACCGGGTTCATGAACCAGTCCCAGTAAATGAACTGGGCGATGAGCATCCCCACCGTGTAGCGCTCGGCCATCGGCTGACCGGCCGTAGCCAGCACCATGTAACAACCGCCCAGCAGCACAATCACCTTGCCCAGATAACCCAGCACGGTCAGAATCGGCTGGTAGATGCCGTTCATTTTGGCGGCATACACATTGTTTTCCGTGTTGGCGGATTGCAGCAGGTTGAACGTCTCCAGATTGTCTTCCTGCCGGTTGAAGGCGTTGACCACGCGCATGCCGTTGATGTTCTCGGCCATATTGGTGCTGACGCGGGTATAGCCCTCGCGCACAACCTGCCACTGCCGGCCGATCCGCCGGCGATAAAACTGGTTCACGCCGTACAACACCGGCCCCAGCCAGACCACCGACAGCGCAATCCGCCAATCAATCCAGAACAGCGCCCCCAGCGCTACCAGCATCATGATGGTATTGGTGACGATGGTATTAACCCCATTGACCAGCGGGCCGGTCATGGCGTCAATATCGCTGGTTCCGCGCGTGAGAATGCGGCCAAAGGCGGTGTGGTCGTAATAGTTCATACTCAGCCGCTGCAACTGCTCAAATACCGCCCGGCGGAGATTGAATATCACGCGCTGGCCGGTATGGGCCAGACGGTAAATCAGATAACGCTGTCCCACCAGCATCAGCAGCATGGCCAGCGCCCAAAGCCCAATCGTCTGGCCGATATTCCACCAGGGTTGATGCGGGCCGGTGAGTTCCGCCAGCGCTGCTTGTGACCATTGCGGTTGCCAGTGACCCAGCCACGTCAGTGCGGTTTGCCCCACGCCATGCGGGCCATAATGCGCCCCGCCGGGGATGTCGTAATCCACCAGATGTTGGATGAACTTAGGCGCGGCCAATTCCAGCAGACTCACGGCCACGGCAATCGCCGCCGCCCGGGCATAGTGCGACTGGTACGGCACCATCCACGTCCACATCTGCCGGAGAATCTTGGCGTCCAATGGTTTGAAACGTGTTTCTTCACGTTCGGGGGCAGTACCACTGGCAGAGGCCGGAGAGGAGGCGGTAACAACGGCGGGAGCGCGAAAACGAAATTTACGCAACCAAGGGAACATGAACGGCAGTATATCCGCTGGGGCCTTGGGGGTAAAACAGGGCTCCTGCGGAGGCTGCAACGATGAAGAAGCTCAACCCGGTACGCAATTCGGTGCTTTTTAACCCACACTCGCCGACAGGGCTTCCAGCACGCGGGCAATGTGTTCGGGGGTTTGATAAAAATGCGGGCTCAGACGCAGGCGACCAGCCCGAACAGCGAGGATGACGCGGTGCTGTTGTTGCAGGGTTTGGGCAATGGTTTTAGTATCCAGGCCGGGACGGCTGAAACTGATGATGCCGCTCTTTTCGCCCGGGCCGCGCGGGCTGAAGATTTCCCAGCCCCCGGCGGTGAGTTGGTCGGCGAGTAAATCCGTCAAGCCCAGAATCCGCTGCCGCAGCGTCTCATGACCAATTTCCGTTAGCAGTCCCAAAGCCGCCCCCAAGGCCAGCACCCCGCCGACATTGTAGGTGCCACATTCGAACCGCCGGGCATCTTCGCGCAGGCGGAAATCAATGGTGTCAAAATCGAGCGGGTTGGCCACATTCATCCAGCCAATTTCAGGCCGCAGCAAAGGTTGCAATTTGTGCCGGCAATAAAAAATCCCGCACCCCTCGGGCGCCAAAAGCCATTTATGGCCGTCGGCGGCGAGGAAATCAATGTGCATCGCCTCCACATCCACCGGCAAGGCCCCCAGTGACTGAATGGCATCCACACACAGCAGCACACCCGCCTGCTTGCACGCCGCGCCCAAGGCCACCAGATCATTGCAGTACCCACTGGAAAATTCGACATGGGAAATAGTGACCATGCGGGTGCGCGGGGTAAAGGCCGCGACGATATCGGCCAGATCAATCCGCCCTTCACGCTGGGGCACCTGGATAAACTTCACCCCCATACGGGCCTGTAAATCCAACCAGGGATAGACATTGGCGGGATATTCCGCCTGCGTGGAAATGATTTCATCGCCCCGGGTCCAGTTCAACCCATTGGCCACAAAGGCCAGCCCCTCGCTGGTATTTTTGACAAAGGCGATTTCTTCCGGACGGGCCTTGATGAACGATGCAGCCACCCGGCGGATTTGTTCGATCTGCCGGTGCCACTGGCCGGTGACGTAGGCATCAGAGAGTGATTGCTGGGCGTACTGATTCAACGCCTGCGCCGCCCGGCGACAGATGGGGGCCACACCCGCATGATTGAAAAACAACCATTTTTCCAGTATCGGGAATTCCTCTTCCACCCACAACGGCAAATGCGGCAGCGTACCCATCTTCAAATCCATGCTCCCAATAAAAGCTTCGGGCCCGGCCCGGCGTGTATGTAACATTATATCTCGTGCCTCCCATATATAGAAAGACCATTAGCACCGGACCGGGTAAAGGCCGGATAAGGGCCGCGCTCAGGTTGGGTGTGGGTCGTTTGGGTCAGGCTTTGCGGGCACACAGCACGCGGGGATTACGTGCGGCATCGCGGACCACGGAAATGTCGGTATAGCCCCCCACCGCCCCGGTCAGGGCCGTGACCGCTTCGGCCTGATCATGGCCGATTTCCAGCAGCAACCACCCCGCCTCCGCCAGCAGCGGGAGCGCTGCGGGGATTATCCGGCGGTAAAAATCCAGCCCATCGGCCCCGCCATCGAGGGCCAGATGCGGCTCGTGATCCTTGACCTGCGCGGCCAGTGTGGCAATCGTGGCGCTGGGGATATAGGGGGGATTGGCGGTGATGAAATGAAATTGCCGGCCCAGCGTGGCCAGAGGTTCCAGCAGGTCGCCGGGGTAAAAGGTGACCCGGGTGTCTAATTTATGCCGCAATGCATTGGCCGTGGCGATGCGGATGGCCTCGGGGCTGATATCGGTGGCCACCACCGTGGCGGTGGGCAGGAACTTGGCCAGAGTAATGGCCACACAACCGCTGCCAGTACACACATCGGCAATCTGCAGAGGCTGCTCGGTCATGGCCGGCAGCGCTGCCAGCGCCTTGGCCCGGACGACGGTTTGCTCCACCAGGGTTTCCGTATCCGGCCGGGGGATCAGCACCCCCGGTTCCAGATTGAATTCCAGTGCATAAAACCAGCCCCGGCGGGTCAAATACGCCACCGGCACATGCTGGGCCCGTTGCTTGACCAATTCACGGAAGCGTTCGCGCGTGGCGGCATCGGGCTGGGCGTCGAATTTTACGTACAATTGCATGCGGTCACAGCCCAGCGCATGGGCCAGCAGCAGTTCCGTGGACAGGCGCGGTTCGTCCACCCCGAGGCGTTCAAAATGCCCCTGCGTCCACTGCATCAGACTGGCAACCGTCCAGATAGTTGTTGATTGAGTCATATTGGCTTATCGTAAAGACTATTAGTCGGGGCACATACAGCCCCAATCCTGATCCGTATCCGAGTTTCCTGTGCCGAAAGTTGCCGCAGCATGACGGAGTCCGATCCAACCCCGAGCCATGAACCGCCACCAGTGCCGGTGGTGCCCGAGCCGGAATTGGAACTGGCACCGTTGCCGCCACCCGTGCCAATACCGCCCCGGGTCACCCTGCCCAATCCCAACAACCTGCGCGGTTTTTCCTTCGCGTGCAAGCATTGCGGGTCACGCTTAGAAGGTCAGGACAGTATATCCGGTCAACCCGGCCAATGCCCAACCTGCGGCCATCAGATTTACATCCCCATCCGCCAGCCCAACGGCGTGCTGATAGACCCCGAAACTCAGGACGTGCTGAAGACCCCGCCCCACCCGGTCCATGCCTACGCGGCGGCGGGTCATCGGGCGCCCAAAATTGTGACCGTGGACGCGGTGCAGAAAATCCAATGCCCACGCTGCCACACGGTCATGCCTCTGACCAGTAATTCCTGCCGTAATTGCGGGTTGCCCTTCACCATGGATGCGCTGGAAACCAGCGCCTTGGGCACGCAGAATGTCTGGGGCATTCTCTCCCTGATTTTCGGTTTGATCAGCCTGCCGAGTGCCTGCTTCGGCGTGGTGGCGCTTGCGGCCATTATCTGCGGTATTATCGCCCTGCGCGGCGAGGGTGCCCGGCCGGTGCGGATCATGGCCATCATTGGACTGGTGCTTGGCGCCTTATCCTTGTGCGCGGGCACCTTCTTCTGGATTTCCACGCTTTAACCCAACGCTCTGCCAGATCAGCCCGGCATCAGCGTGTGGCCCACACTTCCGGATTCACCCCATGCGCCGGAGCCCGGCCCGACAACATCGCCAGAATATCTTCCGCGACCATGACACTCATGCGGCTGCGCGTGGACTGGGTTCCGCTGCCGATATGCGGGAGCAGCACCACATTGGGCAGATTCAGCAGGTCGGGGTGTATGGTGGGTTCGAATTCATACACATCCAGCCCAGCGGCAAAGATTTGCCCTGTCGCCAGCGCCCGGGCCAGCGCTGCCTCGTCCACCACCGGGCCCCGGGCAGTATTCACCAGCACCGCCGTGGGCTTCATCAGCGCCAATTGCGCCGGCCCCAGCAGGTGGCGGGTTTGCGGCGTTAGCGGACAATGGATGGATACAAAATCGGACTCCCGCAGCAAGGTGGGCAAATCGGTAAAGGTGGCGTTCAACTCCTGATCCCAGTCCGCATGGCGACTGCGGCCGTAATACAACACCTTCATATCGAAGCCCCGGGCCAGCCGCGCCACCTGTTTGGCGATGCGCCCGGGACCGATGATGCCTAGCGTGCGACCAATAATATCCACCCCCAGAAATTGCATCGGCCCCCAGCCCGCCCACGTGCCGGTGCGGACATGGCGTTCCGCCTCGCCGCAGCGCCGCGCGGCCATCATCAGCAGTGCCCAGGCCGTTTCCGCCGTGGCCTGCGTCAGTACGCCGGGGGTGTTACTCACCCCGATCCCGCGCTGCGTGCAGGCTGCGATATCAATATTGTTGTAGCCCACCGCATAATTACTCACCGCCCGCAGGCGTGGCGCCGCGGCGATAGCGTCCGCATCCAGTGTATCGGCCAAGGTGGCGACCACTCCCTCGGCGGTAGCCAACCGGGCTAGCAGTTCAGCGTGCGCCAGCGGCGCATCCACCGGATTGATCCACAGCTTCACCCCCGACCGGCGCAGCAATTCCAAACCCGCCTCGGGTAAGACCCGCGTCACCACCACGTCAAAAGCCATCGCATACCTCACGTTGTAAACGCGGCCC
>JBAXGE010000156.1:0-5319 GCA_037139555.1 Phycisphaerae bacterium | reverse complement strand
GCCGGGGTTTCGATGGTGGTTTCGGTTAACAAGTCTTCGACGGGGGCTTTGGCGGTGCTTTTGCGGCGTGTGGTCTTGGCCATGGTTGGGGGTCTCCCTGAGGTAATAAGTAGTTGGGTAATGAGCGAAGCAATTCGCAGGTAAAAACGATCGTAAACATTAGTTCCGAACCAACGCTGCGACCGTAATCAGCGTTGGGAAAGCGTCGCAACAAATACATTTGGATCACCTGAGGAGGTGGTCATCTGCCTTTGTTGTGTGGGATATACAATTACTCCCGGCAGTGCGTGGAACGTGGAATACTGAGGGGATAAAACCCAGAGCAAACGTGTTCCACAGGCATAAATCTAGTGTATCGCCGGGGATTTATCAACTGTGAGGGGGAATCTGGGAATTTTCGCGATTATTGAGATTTGCGTTTAGTCGTTGCGGGCAATAGTGCGACCAGCGCCGCAATTTGCGATGTGGTTTGGGCGGGTGTGCCGCTGTTATCAATGATGATATGGGCGACATCTTCCTTGGTTGCGAGGGGTGTTTGCTGGGCCTGCCGGGAGGCGAGATCGACCGCGGACCAGCCGCGTGAGGCCTGCACCCGAGCCAGGCGTTGCGCCAATGGGCAGGCGATGAAAATCAGTATGTCGCACTGGGTGTGCAACTGGTTTTCCAGCAGCAGGGGGGTGTCCCAAATGATGTAGCGCACCGCAGAGGACTGGGCTAATGTGGCCATGGCGGTGGTACGCAGCGCGGCCACGCGGGGGTGAATCAGACTGTTCAGCCACGCCAATTCGGTGGGGTTCTGAAACACGCGCTGGGCGATGGCGTGGCGATTGGTGGTGCCGGCGGGAGTGACGACTTCCGCACCCCAACGGGCGGCGAGTTGCGCCTGGATATCCGGGCTGTTGAGCACGGCATGGGCATCACGATCGGAGTTGATCGTGGCTCCGCCGAGGGCCTCGAGACTCTTGGCAATCGCGCTCTTGCCCGCACCGATGCCACCCATCAGGCCTAATATCGGCTTGGGTCCCAGCCAGGTGGTGGGTAGCGGGCGTTGGAGCCGAAGTTGGGGGACATTGGTCATGCCTTGGGTGTGTCCGATTTATTAGGTCTGACCGGGCGATTCGCTTTGGTTTTGGCTTTGCCAGCCTGACGGTCGGCCAGCGTAACGCCGGCAGCGGTCTTCGGGGCGCTGCGCAGGGGATCAGCCGGGCCGGAAAGGGGGTCGCCGGGGTTGACTTTTGCGAGGCGCTCACGGACATATTTGGCGTAGGAATCGGACAATTCGAAGCCCAGATACCGGCGGTCGAGTTTACGGGCGGTAATCAGAGTGCTGCCGCTGCCGGAGAAGGGGTCCATGACCAGTTCGCCGGGGTTGGAGCAGGCCCGGATGATCCGGCCCAGCAGTTGTTCGGGCATCTGGCAGCCGTGAAATCCGGCCCGTTCGGCAAAAGTGCCGCAAACGCGGGGGATATACCAGACATCGTTTTCTTGGGGGAAAAATTCCGGGGCATCCTGCGGACGCAGCACCCAGGTATCATCGGGTAGACGGCCCCGGGCATCAGCTCGATGATCGCCGTAGACCAACTGACGAGCTGAAGGGACGCGGATGGTCTCGGTATTGAAGGTAAATTTCTTCTTGTCGCGGACAAAGTAGAACAGGTGCGTGTGGCTGCGGGTGAATTTGTATTTGCAGTTGACGCCAAAGGTGTAATACCAGATGACCCAGTTGCGGCAGGAGAAGCCCAGGTCCTGAAAGATGATTTTGAGTTCGGCGGCGAAATCATCGCCGATGGCCAGCCAGAAGCTGCCAGTGGGTTTTAGGGCGTGGGTGAGGGCTGTGCCCCATTGCCGGGTCCAGTTCAGGTATTCGTTGGCGGCCTTGCGGTCGTCGTAGACATCGTATTTGTAGCCGATGTTGAACGGGGGATCGGCGAATGCGAGGTCAATGCAGCCAGCCGGGAGGCTGTGCATGCCGGTGATGCAGTCACCGAGGTGGAGGGTGTCGTGTAGTTTGGCGTGCATAAATAGGGCCTGTTTTGCGAATAAATCGTGGCCAGACATACGTGGCTCTGGATTACGAGCATTGTTGACGAAGTGGGGCGGGAAGTAAAGTCATTCTGGTGTATACGAGTTTTGGAGTGGGGCGGGTAGTGGAGTGTGGATAACACTGTAAGATGTGGTTAAATACATATTTAGGTAGATTCCTAGGCCGGCCGATAGGGGAATGCTTGACTTTGATTTGGGAAGGATTAATATATGCATCTCGTCGCTGACGGTGACACGCAAGTGTGAACCTGAGGTGGTGAGGACGGTGTCGAGGTTTGGCCGATGAAAAGGCCAAATAATCGCGACAAAAAAAAGTTGTCGCAGAGAGTTGACACGGCTTGAAAATGTGGTAAAGTATGAAACTCACAACTGATGACGGTTGTGAAATTAAGGAGTGACGATTGTTGCCCAGCTTACTGCGGCTGACAATTTTGATCTGACCCTCCCCTGAAACGCCTGACCGGCCTTCGGGGAACCGAGGGACGGCTTGGGTGAAAACCCTGACAAAAAGCCGGATAAGAGAATTTTTCGCCCGTGCTTATCAAGCATGGTAAGAACAGGCGAAGGATTTTTTATCGAATCCTTTGGGCTCTTTGACAAGTGAAGATTGTGTGTGACGTGACCTAAGTGGTCACGAACACTGAGATTCGAGCGTATGGTTCGTATGCGACCCAAGTGGTCGTGTGCGACGTTACTCGGTGGCTTGAAGAACTTGAGCAAACTGGCTTGGGATGACTTCGCAAGGGGTTATGTCAAGACGGTCTTTGATCAATGTAGTCAAGCTACTAAGTGTATACGGTGGATGCCTTGGCATGCAGAGGCGATGAAGGACGGTATAGCCTCCGATATGCTCCGGTGAGCTGGCAAATGAGCGTTGACCCGGAGATTTCCGAATGGGGAAACCCATCTACTTCCTGTTGAATGTATAGACAGGATAGAGCGAACGCAGGGAACTGAAACATCTAAGTACCTGTAGGAAAATAAAGAGAAATCGATTCCGTCAGTAGTGGCGAGCGAACGCGGAACAGTCCAAACCAGGGGTAACCCTGGGGTTGCGGGCTCCAATATGAGAGTTGATTGGTTAGTCGAACGGTCTTGAAAGGCCGGCCATAGAAGGTGCAAGCCCTGTAGATGACAACTATGAAACCTCTAGGAGTACCAGAGTAGCACGGGACTCGTGAAACCCCGTGTGAAGCTGGGCGGTCCACCGCCCAAGACTAAATACTACTGCATGACCGATAGTGAACCAGTAGGGCGATTGAACGGTGAAAAGCACAGCTATTAGCTGAGTTAAAAGTACCTGAAACCGTATACATACAAGCAGAGGGAGGGCGGATCCCGCAAGGGTGGCCTGACCTCGTACCTTTTGCATAATGGGCCGACGAGTTATCGTCCGCGGCCAGCTTAAAGTCCTAAGGACTGGAAGCGTAGGGAAACCGAGCCTGAATAGGGCGTTAAGTCGCGGATGATAGACCCGAAACCACGTGATCTACCCATGGCCAGGATGAATGGAGCTTAACCGCTCCAGGAGGTCCGCTAGACGTGACCGTTGAAAAGGTCTGTCGTGAGCTGTGGGGAGGAGTAAAAGTCTAATCAAACGTGGAGATATCTGGTACTCCCCGAAATGTCTTTTGGGACAGCCTCGTATCATAGCGACCCGGGGGTAGAGCTACTGAATGAAGTCAGGGGCCCGCAAGGCTGCCTGTTTCAATCAAACTCCGAATACCGGGAAGTGTTTTACGGGAGTGAGACCTGGGGGGATAACCTCCTAGGTCAAAAGGGAAACAACCCTGACCGCCAGCTAAGGTCCCAAAGCATATCTTAGTTAAAGAGGAAGTCTTATTTCTGTGACAGCCAGGATGTTGGCTTAGAAGCAGCCACCATTTAAAAAGTGCGTAATAGCTTACTGGCCGATGAAGTAGGGCGCCGTAAATGATCGGGAATAAGATGTGCACCGAAGCTGCGGGTTCTATCGCAAGATTGAGCGGTAGGGGAGCGTAGTTAACCGCGTTGAAGGTCAACGGAAACGATGGCTGGAGCGTTAACTAGTGCGTATGTCGGCATGAGTAACGATAATGCAGGTGAAAATCCTGCACGCCGAAAGTCTGAGGTTTCCTGGGGAAGGTAAATCCGCCCAGGGTTAGTCGGGTCCTTAGTTGAGGCTGAAAAGCGTAGACGATGGACAGCAGGTTAATATTCCTGCACTGCATATGAGGTTGAAGTTGCGCGACGCTGGTATGGTGTGCCGATCCGTCTTATTAGATTGACGGTCCGCAAGGACGAGTGCCATTTGATGCACGAGTCGGCGAAGTAACAGCCAAGAAAAACCGCAATGGACAAAATATGTACCCGTACCACAAACTGACACAGGTAGACGAGGCGAAAAGCCTAAGGCGCTCGAGACAACTCCCTTTAAGGAACTAGGCAATTTTTCCCCGTAAGTTCGCGATAAGGGGCGCCATCCGCAAGGATGGCCGCAGAGAAAAGGGTCTGGGAACTGTTTATCAAAAACACAGGTCTGTGCTAAAGCGTAAGCCTAAGTATACAGACTGACGCTTGCCCGCTGTCGGAAGGTTAAGGAAGGCGGTTAGCCGCAAGGCGAAGCTGGCGACTGAAGCCCCGATAAAAGGCGGCCGTAACTATGACGGTCCTAAGGTAGCGAAATTCCTTGTCAGGTAAGTTCTGACGCGCATGAATAGCGTAATCACTGGACCAGTGTCTCAAAGGGAGACTCGGTGAAATTGGAGTCGTGGTGAAGATACCACGGACCCGCGGCAAGACGGAAAGACCCCGTGAACCTTTACTGTAGCCTGGTAACGATCCCAGGTATTGTATGCGTAGGATAGGTGGGAGCTATTGAAGCTCAGGTTTCGGCCTGAGTGGAAGCAACGGTGAAATACCACCCTTACCATATTTGAGATCTAACCGCAGTCCCGTGAAACCGGGTGCGGAACATTGCTAGGTGGGCAGTTTGACTGGGGCGGTCTCCTCCTAAAATGTAACGGAGGAGTTCATAAGGTTGGCTTGGTGCGTTTGGAAATCGCACTGTAAGGGCATGGCTCTAAGCCAGCTTAACTGCGAGACGGATATGTCGAGCAGATGCGAAAGCAGGACCAAGTGATCCGGTGATTCTGAGTGGAAGGGTCATCGCTCAACAGATATAAGGTACTCCGGGGATAACAGGCTGATCGCGCCCGAGCGTCCATAGCGGCGGCGCGGTTTGGCACCTCGATGTCGGCTCATCACATCCTGGGGCTGAAGGCGGTCCCAAGGGTT
>JBAXGE010000155.1:0-5338 GCA_037139555.1 Phycisphaerae bacterium | reverse complement strand
TGATTAACCAGACTATCGCCGAAAAGCGCATGTATTTCCCCTCGTTGCTGGTCATTATCACTGTGGTTTTCGGTGCGCTCGGCAGGTTGAGCTGGTTGCAACGCAAATTCGACCTGCCCGCCGGACTGGACCGCTTGCTGGGCGGACTAATGCTCGTGGTGATCTTGGCGCTGGCCGGCCAGACCTGGCTGCGCAATTGCGACTACTACAGTGAATTGGACTACTGGCAAAGCGTCGTACTCCACCGGCAGGAAAACTACCGGGGCTGGATGAACTACGGCGTGCGCTTGTTGGATCGGAACCGTTCCGAAGAAGCCCAAGCCGCACTGGCCGTCGCTGTGACGCTGGGGGGACACGACGCCGTCACCCACAAATATCTGGCCATCGCCTTGTATCGCGCGGGCAAAGACCCGAATATGGTACAGGCCCTGTTGCAACGCAGTCTGGCCATCCGCCCCGGCCAGCCGTTGGCCTTGTATTACCTCGGTTGTGTGGCCCAGGATCATAAACAGTACCGCGCGGCAGCAGACTATTTCACGCAGGCGATTGCCGGTCACTTCGATACCCCCGAGGTGTATTTGCAGCGCGGGGAGATGTACTGGCAGTTGGGCGATCATCCCGCCGCCCTGACCGACCTGCGGCAATACCAAACCGCCACCGGGAAAGTCCCCCCCGTCTGGCAGCCGCGCCTGACCGCACCCCCACCGGCCACGCTGCCAGGTATGGGACGAAAATAATCCCCCCGCTACCCCGCTTGCCCTACTCCCCGTATGCTGTGGTAGAATGCGGTGTCGGGCGGTTGGCCCGGCCTATCAATATTTATACCGCGTGTTTCTTTTTACGTATTATTGGGAAACGAATCATGACCCTGCCCCCACCGGACCTGAGCAAAAACGACCCCAAAACGCTGTTGGAATATCTTAATCGCGGCCCGCTGGCCATCGCGATTATTGTGGGCTTGGCCTTGTTGGCCTACAGCAATATCTTCCAGACCACCTTCGTCTTTGATGACTTCGATTCGATCCATGAAAACGAAACCATCCGCTGGGTCAGTCCCTATTGGCAGGTATTAACCCCCCCCTACGGCGTGGCCGTGCAAAATCGGCCCGTGGTCAACGTATCCTTGGCGATCAACTATGCGCTGGGTGGTTTGAAATCCAACTCCTATCAGGCCCTTAACTTATTCATCCACATTGCCAACGCGCTGTTGATCTATAGCCTGATCCGCGCCGTGTTGCGGCATTACCCGCCGGCCCGGGCGCTACGCCCGCAGGCGGGTTGGCTGGCCCTGATCACGGCGGTTATTTGGGTCGTGCATCCGCTCAACACCGAAGGGGTGACCGCCATCATCCAACGCACCGAATCCATGATGGCATTTTTTGTCCTGCTGATGTTTGTCGCCGCCTGGAAAGCCCACTTTGCCACCGGCCATCGGCGCAGTGTCTGGACCGGACTGGCAGCGGTATGCTGCATTCTGGGCGCTGGCTGCAAAGAAGCCATGGCGCTGGCCCCGATTCTGCTGGTCCTGTTTGATCGCACGTTCCTGTATACCTCGTGGCGCCAGCTCCTGCGCGATCGGGTATGGCTCTATGCCGGGCTCGTGCTGGGGTGGGTGGCGCTGGCGGGGATTGTCATCAGCACCGGCGGCAACCGCGGCAATGCCGCAGGCTTTGGCTTTGGTATGGAATGGTACCATTACCTGCGCACCCAGGTCATCGCCATTTGGCTGTATCTGCGCCTGATGTTCTGGCCCAGCCCCCTGATCGGGGATTATGGTTATCCCATCGAAAACAATCCGTGGCGCTACTGGCCCGCCGGGATCACCCTGGGCTTGCTGGGTCTGGCCGGTCTGGCGTGCTGGAAAAAAGCCTCCTGGGTGGCTTTTGTCACGCTGATGTTTTTTATGATTCTGGCGCCCAGTTCCAGTATTGTCCCGCTGGTCAACCAAACTATCGCCGAAAAACGTATGTACTTCCCCTCGCTGATGGTCGTCGTCGTGGTGGTCTTCGGGGGCTACTGGTTACTCCAGCGCTTCGGTCATGTGGCCCGGTGGCAACGCTTCGGCAAAATCGGCGCGGGGATGGTAATTCTGCTGGTGGTGGCCTTATTGAGTATGCAGACCTGGCTGCGCAACCGGGTGTATGTGACCAATCTGATCTACTGGAGCGATAACGCCCAGAAAGCCCCGTTTAACCACCGCAACTGGGTCAATTATGCCGGATGCCTCAATAACGTTGGCCGGCGCGAGGAGGCCCTGGTCGCGGCCGATAAAGCCGTGCAGTTGCAGCCCGATTATCATCTGGCCCACGCCATGCGCGGCACGATCCTCTATAACTTG
Source organism: Phycisphaerae bacterium (assembly GCA_037139555.1). Lineage (GTDB taxonomy): Bacteria > Planctomycetota > Phycisphaerae > WQYP01 > WQYP01 > JBAXGE01. The sequence goes on along the minus strand of JBAXGE010000155.1, from coordinate 3,000 downwards.
AATCGTAACAACGAGGCTTTAAAGGAGTTTCAGCTTACGGTCCATCTATTCCCCTGGCATGAAAAATCTTATCATATGATCGGCCAGATTGCCATGCTCAATAAAGACTATCGTGACGCGGCAATCTTGTTCCATCATACGCTGGAACTTAAACCCAGTTATATCCAGGTTTATCTGGATCTGGCCTGGGCGCGTTACTATAACGAGGAAATTGAACTCGCCCACGAGAATCTGGTCATCTACGAACGGCTGGCCCAAGCCGCGCAACCCAGCGTCCATAATCTGTTCACGGAAAAATGGCAGACCAAAGCCGCCCGCGCGACCACTCAGGCCGCCACCCAACCCGCTACAGCCACGTCTCAGCCGTGAGGGCGGTTACTTGATGAAATCGTTGGCATATTTACTATCAATGGTGGTGGTGCCGGTCACATAAGGCGCCTTGCCGGTGACCCAACCCGTGGGAATGATCGCCCGCAGTTGGCCGGTATTGGGATCCCAACTCCAGCCGTTGGTCGTGCCGGCGATGGTGGTGGACAAGAGAATGCCTTGCTTATTGTTGAGCGCATTCAGCGGCGGATTATGAAAATACGGCCCGCAGTTGCCGTTGACCACCGGGGTGGAGGTGGCCGCAAAGGTATTCACATCCGACCTGATCAGCAGGATATTCCAAGCCGTCAAACCATCTGTACTTTCCGCAAACTCCGGAAAATGGTCGCCGTGTTGCAGTTTGAACAACTCGATCTGGGCCCGTACTGTGCTGAGGGTGGATTGGGTGCTGGCAATGATCGAATCACTGGTGGTATTGGCAAACTGCGGAACCACGATGGCCGCCAGCAAACCCAACACAATCACCACGATCAGGATTTCGATCAGGGTAAAGGCGCGATGGATGTTTCTGGTCATGGTCAGACTCCTTGCGAAGCGCTTGGCACCGAGCCAACTTCATCACTGAAAATACGGCACTTTTCTCGTACACATTACACCGGGGAGCGACTCGGATATGATCCTGCTCCGCATCTTACATAATGAGTTTAACAGACCCTAAACGTGTAAGTCAATACATATTTGTGTGATTCGTTATCGCGATATTATCATGTTTGCTTAATATGCAAGATTTTTCATGTTTGTGATGGCTTGGGGTGTGAACCCGAGGGAGGCATATCCCCTTCGGAATCGGGGGAAATTCCCCGATCATGTAAAAAACACGGGGTTCAAACTTTAGTCGGTTCAACCGTAAGTACGGAGCTTACTTGGTGAAGTCGCCCACGTACCTGGCGTTCAAAGTCGTGCCTCCGGTGGAATACGGAACCTTGCCCGAACGCCACACGGCCGGAACCATGGCTTTGATCTTACCGTCCGTACTATCCCAGACCCAACCCGCACTGGTGGTGGCCTTGGCGGTAGTCGTATCCAAATCAGCAATTCGGATCCCGGCCAGATTATTCATGGCATTGGCCGGGGGAACAGTGAAATAGGGGCCAAAGCGGCCTCCGGCCACAGCCGTGGTACCGCTGGTGGTGGCCGCATCAGTCTTGATCAACATCGGCCCCCAGGCCGAGGTCCCACTGCTGTTGGCAGTCAAACCCGGATAGCTGTCGTTATGGTGCAGTTTGAATAGTTCTATCTGCGCCCGTACCGTGGCCAGAGTGTGCTGCGCACTGGCCACTTGGGCTTCCGAACCGGTGTCCATAAATCGAGGGATTACAATGGCCGCCAGAATGCCGAGGATGATCACAACGACCAGGATTTCGATCAGGGTAAAACCGCGGCGTAGTAACGTGGGTATCTTCATAAACTATTAACCCTTCGTTATAACAGACAGATTCGATCCAAATTCAGCCTTGCTCCCAAACCAAGATTAATATAGCATAAAAACAAGACCAATCGCAACAATAAATATCCTGATTCTCCATGGCCACAACAAGATCACTAATTCATGAATCAATCGGCACGAGTATATACCGAGAACCTTGCTGTAATTCTGGCACAGAATACGCAACGGGTTGAAACAATTGATTCGTGTGGCACCCAGTGCAAAAAAAACACGGGCCGATCTGCTTGCGCAAATCGGCCCGTGGGGTTCAAACCTTTGTCAGGTCAACCAAAGCAGGGGGTGCTTACTTGGTGAAGTCGCCCACATACTTGGCATCCAAGGTCGTCCCGCCGGTGGCGAAGGGAACCTTGCCCGAAGCCCAAGCGGCCGGAACAATGGCCTTGATCTTGGCATCGGTGCTGTCCCATACCCAGCCATCCGTGGTGGTGGCGTTGGCAGCGGTGGCATCCAAGTCAGCAATCACGATCCCAGCCTTCTGGTTCAAGGCATTGGTCGGGGGAACGGTGAAATACGGGCCAAAGGTGCCGGTGGCCACAGCGGTGGTGCCGCTGGTCGTGACCGCATCGGTCTTGATCAGCATGGGCGCCCAAGCGGTGGTGCCGTTGGTGCTGGCAGCCAAGCCAGGATAGGTATCATTGTGCTGGAGCTTGAACAGTTCGATCTGAGCCCGCACCGTGGACAACGTGGTCTGGGTGCTGCTGACCGAGGCTTCCGAACTGGCGTTCATGAATTGGGGGATCACAATGGCCGCCAGGATGCCAAGGATGATCACGACGATCAGAATTTCGATCAGGGTAAAACCGCGACGCATCTTCATAGGAATACTCCTAAAATTCACCAGAGATACGAAACAAAAACAACAACGACTCCGCATTCTATCCGGACCCAGCTAGCCGCCCTTTTCCCAGGGCAACACCTGCGTCCCATGGTGGTCGATACCACCGTAAACCCCATCCAGTCAGTCTTTCTCAGGCACCTCCTTTCAGAAACTAAAAACCTTCTTGCCATAGCATGAGCGGTACGACTGGGCTTCCGCTCTAGGTTTTTATATGCAACCTCAGGACTTGTCTCTTCTCGGCCAGATGCCGAACCGAATTCGAATATATCAGATACCCGACTCCATGTCAAGAAAATTAAAAGTTTCTAAAATTGCGCCGCGGCATCAC
>JBAXGE010000154.1:0-5354 GCA_037139555.1 Phycisphaerae bacterium | reverse complement strand
ACATTGATGTTGGTCTTGGTCATCGGCAGCGGCATATCCACATACGTGCTGGCCAGAATCCGGCCATCCGTGGTGCCCATGGTCTTGCACAACAGCCGCACGGCATTGCCATACGTGCTGTGCTGGGTCGGCGTGGCTTTCACATTGACCACGATATCGGTCTGCAATTCTTTCTTCAGGATCGGCAGCACGCTGCGGTCGCCATTTTCCAGCCGCAACACCGTTTCGCGGTCCAGCTTGCTGCGCAACATCTCGGAATCGCGGATATCAATCTGCCCGCCAGCGTTGAGATAATCAATCATGGAAATTTCCATGGCTTCGTAATCCGTCGCCGTGGCGCCCACGATATCCACCGAATTGGTATCGCTCTTGGCCATCTGTGCCAGCTTATCGGCCGGTAGCGGATCACCGGTCAGACTGCGGTTCACAAATACCATAATCCGCGGACTGCGGCGGTTCTGATAACCCTTAACATAGGCATCTTCCGCGGGCAGACCCACGCGGGTCGGCGCCACCACCGGAGGCTGGGGTTGCGGATACACTGGCTGTGGTTGCGGATACACCGGTTGGGGTTGGGGTTGGGGTTGCGGCTGGGGCTGAGGGTACATGGGTTGGGGTTGAGGCTGCGGAGGATATTGCACCTGGGCATAGTCATCACCCGGCAGCGGCTTATGCTGGGCCACCGGCATATACGAATTGGGATCATTGGCCGGCGGAGCCACCGTCCGATTGGCGGCTTTTTCACAGCCCGCCATCAGCACGCCGGTCACCAGCAACGACGAAACACTTAAACACAACTTCGGGGTAATCATGACCAAACCTCCGTAAACATTGCGAAAATAATCTACGTCTTCCTGATAAAGACGAGTATAACGGCTAAACGTTAGTTTGGAACAGGAAAAGAGTGATTTTTATCATTTCAACCGGGCATGGAAAATTAAGACCTGTTGGTATTTTTATGCAGGCCGATGAGGGGCTTATCGCCACAGGCGGCCCCAAGGGTGTAGGTGTTCACGGTTTGTGGACTATTGACGCCAACCTGCGGTTGATACACGAGTTACACACCGGCTGGACGGTGGTGTCCCGGCTTCTTCTCACTTTTTCCAGGTCAATAATCCACCCGCGCGGGTAGCCGTTACCACCGCACCGTTGAGCAACAATTTGTCGGCGTTGGTCTTTACCCGTAGCTCAGTCAGATCGCCCCACGCCTCCACTTGATCGGCATGGATACGCACCCACGCGGAGTTCAGCGCCCCCAGCGTTTCCCCATCGGCGGAGATGCTTTCCGCCTTGCCGACGGCATCCGCCAGCCGGATCAGCACGCGGTCATTAATGTCACTGCCGGGTTGCCCTTGAATAGCCAGCGCCACCACATCCAGACTTTGGCTCCAGCTTTTCACACTGGTAATCCGCGCCCCGGCCGTACCGCCCTTGAGCGGTTCATGGATGGCCGTGAAACAAGTATTGGTACCAGAACGCGTGGCCAATACCTTGGTCCCCAGGGCTGTTTGCTGCGGCACAGTTTTGCCCGTGGTATCCGGTGGCACCGGCGGTGCGCCCGTCATCAAATACGTTCCGTCCTGACCCAGCATATGGACTTTCACCCCGATGGCATCCGCCGTGGCGGGGTCTGCCCCAGCGGGTTGCAGCAGAATCGTCGCGGTCCAATCTGCCGCGCCCACATTCTGCGCCCGCACGTCGGTCAAATACCGCACCTGTGTTTCCAGCGTCCGTCCCGCCGCAGGTTTGGCCAACTCGGCCAGCGGCGTCCAGGCTTTCAAATCCCCCGTCGGCAGGAAACCACTGGACTGAACATGCCAATCGTATACCCGGGGCTTGGGTGAATTGAGCCAGGTGGCGTCCAGCAGATATTCCGGGCACAGCAGCACCGCGCGTTCCAAATCCACATCCGGGAAAACCCCCGACGCCCGGCCAGCGGCAAACTTCGCCGGCCCGGCCAATGCTTGCCGAATACGCTGGTTCTTGCAGCCTTCCTCGCCGGTATCCACCGGTTTGGCCTGCAGGTCATCCACCACCACGGCCGAGGCCTGGCCACGCCCGTGATCGCGCCAGTCATCACCCCCGGCGTAGTTGGTACCGGTGCGGCCAATCTTGTCATACAGCAACCGATTATGGGCCACAAAGTCCAACAGCGCGTAACAATCGTGGACATAATGCACGTAATACATGCCGAATTGCAGCGCCACGGCCGGTTTGGGCGAGGTCCAATAACCCGGGCCTTCCTCCGCACGTAATAGTGCATAGCCGCGTTCAAAATTGACACTGGACTTGGCGGCCGGGGGCTTGACCTTGGTCGGGTCAATCGGGCGTTGCATGAAATACGGCGTGGGTAAATACGGGCCCGTGCCGGGGTTGGGTATGCGGGTCAGAAAGTAGGCCAGATTGTCTTCGGGAAATTTCTGGGCACTGGCTTCCCACCACAGGGCCTGGCGCATCTTGGGGATGGCGCCGTTCATGCGCGCCGAACTCCAATTCCCCATCTGGTCCCGGACCACATAATCACGGCCCGCATCGCCCATCCAGATGACCGGAATATCAAACGCCCCGGGCACATCGGGCCGGGCAATCTGCGGCAAGGCCGCCGCTGGCAGACACCCCAAAAAGCGGCGCATGGTCGCCCCCCCTTTGCCGGTATAGCCCCAGCCCAAATCATTGAGCCCCAGCCGTTCCACGCCGTTGCACCAGAGAATCATCCCGCCGATGTTGCTGTAATACTTGGCGAATTCCTCCATATACAGGTGGCCGTCGGCGATGTAGTTATCCAGATACCACTGCCAGCCGCCATTACATTGGGCAATGGCGTCAATCAGCGGACGTTGCTTGGTGGCCACGGCCAGTACATGGGCGCCGATCATGGTGGGCCACTGCATATTGGGCAACCAGCCGGTCCGGAAGTCCTTGGCCCACGGGCCGGGGGTGGTAACACAGAAGTCCACCAGCGTCTTGGCGGAGTCCTCGATGCCTTTGCGTTCTTCGGGGGTCAGTTCGTCATACAATAAATCGTAACGCAACGCCGTCAGAGTGTGATCTTCGCGCCACCGGGCATTGCTGCTATTGGGATTACCGGCGGTATTCACGGGCATCTTGAAATTGATGAAACCCAACAGTTTTTTCTTCTCCACCGCGCCGGCAGCCTGATCTTCCAGCACCGCATACTTGAACAGGTTGAACATGCTGGCATTGCCACCCGTTTTGGCCACGACGTCCACTTCCTGGGTGCGGGCAATCTGCTTTTGCATGTCGGGGTCCGTCTTGGCCAGGCGGCGCAATTCCGTGATGTCGGCCTTGGTCCAGAGCAGAAATGGGTGCGCGGTGTCCTTCATCTCTCCCGCCCGAGCGGACAGCCCCAGACAGCATCCGCCAATTACGACCAATAAGCCAAAAATGCGTGTCAGCATGGCAACAACTCCCTGAGAACAGGCACTTGGCCTGTGATATCCACACAAACGGATGATAGGTAGACGACTTGGGATGCAAATTATTGCATCGGCCTGCACGCCGGACGCGACTTACTCGGTATCAAGGCTGTCATCGGCATTCGGCGTCAAAACTCTCATCGGCATAAAGTTCAACAAAACCGCATTGCGGACACCGAAAGGCGCCGATGGGGAAGTACTCACCAGAAGAAGCCTGGGTACTACCGAGCAACCAGGAGGTTTTCTGGGGAACACCTTTTAACCAACAACCCACCAAAACCGTGCCACGACTGTAGTCCGGAATAAATCCACGCTCCATCCGCATGTTGCGTTTGGGGCAGATGACTTTCTTTTCCGGCATAATGAATCCTTGGTGCCAAAACTTGCCCTCGCTCAGAACAAGTAACTACCGCTCCTGCGGCGTTACAATTCTTTGACCACCAGACTCGCCAGGCTGGAACGTTCGGGCCGCGATAGTGTGACATGGCCGACAATATCAAAACTCTTCAGCTTTTCGATGCAGAAACTCAGCCCGTTGGAATTGGCATCCAGATAGGGATTATCAATCTGTTCGGCATCGCCGGTGAGGATGATCTTGGTGCCTTCGCCCACGCGCGAGATAATGGTCTTGATCTCATGGGGGGTCAGGTTCTGGGCTTCGTCCACAATCATAAACTGATGCGGAATTGAACGCCCGCGGATGTACGTCAGCGCTTCGAGCACAATCTTGCCGCTCTCCATCATGCCTTTGAGCTTGGCTTCCAGATTGGAATTGTTGTTGCTGCTGTCGGCGGAATGTACCCGCCGGTCGGTGAGTAGGAATTCCAGATTATCAAAAATCGGCTGCATCCACGCGGAGAGCTTTTCATCCTTGCTGCCGGGCAGATAACCGATGTCTTTGCCCATGGGCATGATCGGCCGGGCCACCAACAGGCGTTCATAGCGTTGTTCCTGGAAGCATTTCTGCATCCCCGCGGCCAGCGCCAGCAGCGTCTTGCCGGTACCGGCGGTGCCCATCAGGGTGACCATCTGCACATCATCATCCAGCAGCAGGTCCATGGCCATAATCTGTTGCACATTGCGCGGCAGGATGCCGTGAACGGCCTTTTTGCTCCGGCTCAGGGGCAGCACCGCCTGCAGCGCCGGCACATACCGCGCCAGCCCCGTCTGGCTGGGGTCGGTATTGCTCTTGAACAGCACATATTCATTGGGCAGCAGCCGGGGCTCCAGACTGGTCAGCAGCGGGTCGCCGATGGCGATGCGCTTTTCGTTATACAGCCGGTCAATCACGCTGGAATCCACCGCAACTTCCCGATAACCGGTGTACAGGGTGTCGTAGTTGACCTTCTGATTCTCAAAATCCTCGGTCTGGATACCCAGGGCGTCGGACTTGATGCGGGCGTTGATGTCTTTGGTGATAAAGACCGTGTGCAGGCCCTGATTTTTCAGGTTCCACGCCACGCCGATGATGCGGTTGTCCACGCTTTCGCCGCTCAGGCCGGGGATGCGGGCCTGTTGCTGGGGCATGACCACGCGCACGGTCCCGCCGTGGCCGTTCCAGCGGACGCCTTCGAACAGCTTGCCTTTTTCGCGCAGCGAATCCAGATGGCGGATAGCCATGCGGGCGGCCCGGCCCACATCGGTGGAGTCTTTCTTGAACTTGTCGAGTTCTTCGAGCACTTCGAAGGGAATCACCACGTGATTTTCCTCGAAGGCAAACAGAGAATTGGGGCTGTGCAAGAGGACGTTGGTATCCAGCACAAAATACTTCACATGGGCCGGGGTTTCGGTGTTAGGCATTGGGCGCCGCACTCCTTGCGGTTGTGATAGTCCCGGTAGCCCAGCCAGGGTCCCAGCCAGAGCTACGGGCCGTATGTCATTAGCTTATTCACAACCCGCCCCGACAACAAGCGCAAA
>JBAXGE010000153.1:0-5436 GCA_037139555.1 Phycisphaerae bacterium | reverse complement strand
GCCCTGTAAGGGCCACTCCCCAAGCCCCAACGGGGCGTCCCCACTCCCCGATAAACCACTTTTCGGCCTCCCCGGCAATAACCGCGCCCCTTTGGCGTTAATGGAGATAGTGTATTTTAGTTTCTGGTGCGCCGCGATTGTTTGAGGAGTCATTCATGTCCATTAAGCAATGGGCTTTACCCGCGCTTGCGCTGTCCTTCGTCGCCGCCGTCAGTATCGCCGCCGGTCCCGCCCCCTCCAGTCAAACGCTTTGGGAAGCCTTCAAAAAAGCCCCCAACCTCCAGCCCAATCTGCCGGATTGCTCGTACGCGGGCTATGCCGCCGGGGAAAAGCCCCTGCCCAGCCCCAAAGTGGTCGCCGATGTGAAAAAGTCCGGCGCCAAGGGTGATAACACCACCGACGATACCGCCGCCTTCAATGCCGCCATCCAAACCGCCGGCAAGGCCGGCGGCGGCGCGGTACTGGTCCCTGCCGGGCAATACCGCCTCGAGGGCGTGGTCTATCTGAACCAAAACAATGTCGTCCTGCGTGGCGAAGGGCAGGATAAAACCATCCTGAACTTCCAAAAGCCCCTCCAAGAAATTCACGGCCGCTATAACAACGGCCGTTCCTCGGCGTGGAGCTGGTGCGGCGGGCTGATCTGGATGGGCCCCGCCGATGTACTGGATGCCAGTGGCCGCCTGATCCGCAACGAATCCAAGCCCCAGGACTGGGAATATTGGCGCCAGGGTGCGGTTTTGACCAAAGTCACCGCCCCCGCCGTCACGGGCGATAGCACCATCACCGTGGACGCCGGGGCTAAACTCAAGGCCGGTGATATCGTCCTGCTGACCTGGGATAACCTCGCCGACAATTCGCTGCTTAATCACATCGCGGGCCATGCCAATATGGCCGCGTTTCAGTGGAACACCGCCACGTGGATCAATAACGGCGGCAACCCGCAATACCGCTGGCCGGTGCGCATCGCCGCCGTCGCGGGCAATAAAATCACGCTGAAACAGCCCCTGCGGCTGGATATCAAGCCCCAGTGGAATGTCCGTTTCGAAGCCATCGGCCCCATCGTCACCGATACCGGTGTCGAAGCCCTGCGCATCGTGGGCAAGGCCCCCATGGGTCATAAGCACCTGACCAACATCGGCTACAATGGCGTCTATATCAACCGCGTGGTGGATGGCTTTGTGCGCAATGTGGACGTGCGTTCCATGGAAAACGGCATCAATGTCGCCTCCAGCAAAAACGTCACCGTCACTGATGTGGTCTTCACCGGTCCCGAACAGCATCACCACACACTGGCCTGCCGGGTATCGTCGGCGGATATCCTGTACCAGAATTTCGTCAACAAAGAAGTGACCCGCGTCAAACATGGCATCAATGTGGAATGGTTCAGCTCCGGCAATGTCTGGCGTCAGGGCGTGATGGCCAAGGGTACGCTGGATTCACACCGGGCGCTCTCCTTTGACAATATCCGCACCGATCTGGATATCGCCAACGACGACGGCTCCAACCCCGGCGGTGACGGCGCGGCCGGCCCGTATCTGGGCAAACGCATGGTCCACTGGAACATCCGCGTCGGCCCCGGCGCCCGTCCGGTCAAGGGCGAATTCGTCAACCAACCTACCGCCATGCCCATGGGCCTGCTGGTAGGCGTCCAAAACGCCCCCCTGGCCACCAGCCGCCCCCCCGCCATGCCCGGCACCGACGTCGGCTGCCTCTGCACCGAAGAAGGCACCGTCCCGGCCATCAAAGACCTCTATCAGGCGCAGTTGGATTTACGGCTCAAGGGGAAGTAATACCCACGTCCCCAAGTGGTGCCGACGCCCCGTCGGCATTGGTCCCGAAGGGACCACGCTTGCCCCATTGAGCCAAAGGATGTATCCGCGCCCAACTTTATCCCCGGAGTCGGCCCGTTGGGCCGAATGCCGACGGGGCGTCGGCACCACTATCAAAGGCATCAGCCCCAAACCATTTGCCACACCCACCAATCATGACGCAATTTCCTTGTTTCACGCCCACACTGCCGTTATGATTTTTCCTGTGTCGTTTTTGTGGGTCTCAATGAGGGCTGCTGCGTATGGGCTTGTGCCGGAATCATCCGTCCACGGTCCGTCAGGTTCTCAATCTTCAAGAACCCAATCTAAAACGAGGAGGATGTTTTTGTGCTAAAAATTAAATATATTGCTTGTGCGGCCATAACTTTAATGGTGGTCATAGTGCTGTTAGGTGGCATTATGGTTTACCGGCATAGTATCACAGTTAAGATGTTCCAAATGGTCAGTAACGAAGATACGGCAAATATTGAGATATATTTAAAACGCCATCCTTGGCTGGCCAATAGCGTTTTGGATGATTATTGGGGTGCAACGGGACTGCATATGGCTATTTACGGGAAAAATAATGATATGGTGCGACTATTTCTTAATGCCGGAGCGGACCCTAACCATCCTTATGTACGGGATGGTATGCCGTTGCAAGAAGTGTGTATATGGGGTAATGAAGAGGCCGTGGATATGCTCCTTGCCGCAGGTGCGGATGTGAACAAATATGAACGCGTCGAGACGGGGAGTGGGACACCACTTGAAAACGCTTGTCGTGGTGGTTATTTGCCTATCGTGCGCAAGTTGTTGGCCCACGGCGCGCAGCCGAATCTAGTCACCTACAAGGGGCCAGCGCTCCAAGCTGCATTGGATGGGTATGAAGCTACGTGGACGGACAGAAAAGAAATTATTAAATTATTGTTCGACCATGGCGCCACCATCCCAACTGCGCAGTCCAAAGAGCTGCAAGGCTGGTCGCTCTTGCGCTGGGCACGTTTCTGGAAAGCGCCAGACGATATTATCGCGCTGCTCAAGCAACATGGTGCCACCGAAGATGGTGCGCTCGAAAAATAATGCTTGCTTGTGTTCCTTGGGATACCCGTATCTAACGGGTTAAGAACCCCAAAAGCACTGGCAATGGCGTCGAAAATCAGGCTTACCTTAGCTCCAACCTCAGTCAAAACGCCCAATCATATGTTTGCAATATGTTCGGTATGGAAAAACCGCCCCCTCCCGCCCCCGCAAACGTGCTAAAAACCCCCGCTTGGGGTACAATAATGACGGCTTTATTTATGACTTAACCGCGAACGTTCCGGAGGCATTGGACGCCGATGACTATGTTTGACCACGACGCACGGATCAGCGATCTGCAAATCGAAACCGAACTCCAGGAAAGCTACCTTACCTACGCCATGAGCACCATCATGGACCGGGCCCTGCCCGATGTCCGCGATGGCTTGAAACCCTCGCAACGCCGCATCCTCGTGGCCATGCACGACTTGCAGCTCGGGCCGCGCAGCAAACACCGTAAATGCGCCAAAATCGCCGGCGATACCTCGGGTAACTATCACCCCCACGGCGAAGCCGTCATCTATCCCACGCTGGTGCGTCTGGCCCAGGATTGGAACATGCGGCATATCCTCGTGGATGGCCAGGGGAACTTCGGCTCCATTGATGGCGACCCCCCGGCGGCCATGCGTTATACCGAAGCCCGCATGGCCGCACCCGCCATGGAAATGATGGAAGACATCCGCGAAGACACCGTGGATTACATCCCCAACTATGACGAAACCCGCCAGGAACCCACCGTCCTACCGAGCAAATTCCCCAACCTGCTGGTCAACGGCAGTCAGGGTATCGCCGTGGGTATGGCCACCAGCGTCCCGCCGCACAACCTCGGCGAAGTCTGCGACGCCATCGTCAAAGTGATTGACGAACCCGAATCCACCGTCAAAGACCTGATGAAACTGGTCAAAGGCCCCGACTTTCCCACGGGCGGGGTGATCTGTGGCCGCAGCGGCATCGCCGATGGCTACACCACCGGCCGCGGCCGGCTGGTTCTGCGCGGCAAGATGCACACCGAACAGCTCAAAGGTGGCCGCGAACAAATCGTCATCACCGAAATCCCCTATCAGGTCTTGAAGAAAACCATCGTCGAAACCATCGCCGAACAGGTGAAGGAAGACCGGCTGAAAGATATTTCGGACGTGCGCGACGAATCCGACCGCGAGCACAATGTCCGCATCGTGGTGGAACTCAAGCGCGACGCCAATCCCGATGTGGTCATCAACCAACTCTTTGAATACACCCCGCTGCAGAGCACGTTCAGCATCATCAACATCGCACTGGTCAACCGCCAGCCGCGCACGCTGACCCTGCGCGAGACGGTGCAGTATTTCATCGACCACCGCGTCGAAGTGATCCGCCGCCGGACGGCGTTCCGCCTCAAGAAAGCCCGCCAGCGCGCCCACATCTTGGAAGGGTTGTTGCTGGCCCTGGCCGATATCCACAGCGAAGAAGCCGGTGGCCGGCGCACCAGCGGTGGCAAAATCGAAATCATGCCCGTGATCGAGCTGCTGCGTAACCGCAAGCTCAGTCCCGATGTGCCCACCGCCAAAGCCAACCTGATGCGCAAGCTCTTCAATATTGACGAAGCCCTCACCTGGCGCGCGGCCGTGCCCAAGAGCTTCCGTAAACGCGTGGACGAAGCCACCGCCAAGTTCGGCGGCATGACCCTCTCGGGCGCGCAGGCCGATGCCATTCTCTCCATGCAGTTGCAGCGTCTGGTCGGTTTGGAAGTGGATAAACTCGCCGAAGAATACAATCGGCTGGCCGAGGAAATCGAAGGCTATGAACTCATCCTCGCCGAACCCAAGCGCGTGCTGGATATCATCCGCGAAGACACGCTGGAATTGAAGACCAAATACGCCGACCCGCGCCGCACCCAGATCACCAACGCCGCCAGCGATATCAATATCGAAGATTTGATCGCCGACGAACAGGTCGCCGTGACCATCAGCCACGAAGGCTACATCAAACGCACCCACCTCGACGGCTATCGCAAACAGGGCCGCGGCGGCAAGGGCGTGATCGGCGGCGAAACCAAAGAACTCGACTTCATCGAACATCTGTTCATCGCCAGCACCCACGACTACCTGATGTTCTTCACCAACAAGGGCCGCTGCTACTGGCAGAAGGTTTACGACATCCCGTCCATGAACCGCACCAGCAAGGGCCGCGCGCTGGCCAATCTGATTGACATGCCCGCGGAAGAAAAACTCGCCGAAGTACTCGTCGTGCGGAACTTCGAAGACGAAGGCAAGCATCTGGTCATGGCCACCGCGCTGGGCATCGTGAAAAAGACCCTGCTCAAAGCCTATGGCAATCCCCAGAAACGCGGCATCATCGCCATCGGTCTGGAACCCAACGACGCCGTCATCGGCGTGTCAGTCACCAACGGCAACGACCAGATTCTGCTCGCCACCCGCGACGGCCAGGCCGTACGCTTCAAGGAAGAGGAAGTTCGCGACATGGGCCGTCAGGCCGGTGGCGTGAAGGGCTGCGAACTGGAAGTGGACGACCGCGTGGTGGATATGGTAATCATCCCCCACGGCCACGATGC
>JBAXGE010000152.1:0-5479 GCA_037139555.1 Phycisphaerae bacterium | reverse complement strand
GTTCTATCCCCCCCCCCGCGGCAATCGCCCGCAAAATATTCTGGTCAACCATGAAATGCTGGCCAAAATGGTGGCGCGGCGACATCCCGGCCACCGCGAGAATTTCCAAAATGGTCTTGCGGTCCATTAGCGGTTACTCACAAACGTCACGGTAATTTTGCCTTGCGTCACTTCCACCGCCTGCACCCGCACCTTATGGCGGCGGTAGGTTAAATTCAGCGGAAAGCGTTCCCCCTTCGCAATCAGGTCGAACATCGTATTAAACTCGTTCACCGTCTGCGGATTGTCCACCGTTTTACCAAAACTCGACAAAGTCTCCTGCACCGCCGGTGCTGCCTTGCGCAGGGCCAGCCGCAACCGCTCTTCCGCCATACGCGTCGGCAAGGGCAACGCCCCGGCCTGCAGACTGGTCAGCGCCAACTGTCCCATGGGAGGATTGCTATCATGGGAAATGCGAATTTCCCCAAATACGCTCGCCACCCCGCCCTCACCCCGGCCCGGCAGCTTTTCCGCCATGGTGCAGATTCCCACCCGTCCCGGCAGGAATACCACCATCGGGCGTTTGGCCCCCAAGCCCCCAATTTTATGCAATTGCTGTCCCAGCGTGGATTCGGGCCGGAACGTCACGGCCAGCAGCGCATTTATTTGATCTTGCGAAATTTCCCACTTTTGCGGTCCTACCGAGGTATTTTCCAAAGCATTATGCAGATTAAGCAGCACTTCCTGTGTCCGGTCCACCATAATCTGGGTATCTTCCGCCGTCGGGTCCAGCGGGCGGTACCAGGCTGGCACCGAATACAGCAATAACACCCCGTAACCCACCAATAACAACAGGGCCACGAGCGCATAAAGCCACCAACGGCGGCGTTTGCGTGGGGCGGGGGCTAATGTGGCTAACACGGATTGCTTCATGAATAACGTCGCAGGTAAACCTAAAAAGTTGGCCACATCATAAGGGGTAGCCCCGGTCTCTGCCATAATCCTACCGCGCCTGCCGCCAGAACTGGGCCTCGGCCCGGGTCAGATGACCTAAATCGGGATATATCCATGAATTATGCACCACTATGGGTTGACGAAGTCGGGGTTAAAAACTACCTTATCTAGCTATTGCTTCACGTTCAGGAGTTTCATGCGTTGTCCATTTTGTCATGTTGATGGGGCCGATCGGGTGATTGACTCACGGCCTGTGGAAGATGGCCGGGCCATTCGTCGCCGTCGGACCTGCGAACATTGCAGCCGGCGCTACACCACCTATGAGCGGATCGAAGACAGCGTGCGTCTGACCGTGATCAAAAAAGACGGTTCGCGTGTTCCGTTCGATCGGGCCAAGATACTTACCGGGATTCAAAAAGCCTGTTACAAGCGTCCAGTCCCCGCCGAAGCCATTTCCCGTATGGTGGACCAGATCGAAGAAGATATCCAAAAGGCCTACCCGCGTGAAGTTCCCGCCGTCTTTATCGGCGAGCAGGTCATGCGTCAACTCCGTTTGGCCGATCAGATTGCCTACGTGCGTTTTGCCTCGGTGTATCGGGAATTTCGTGATCTCGATGAACTCGTGGAAGACGCCAAAGATGTCATGCAGAACCACCAAAAGCCGGACCCCGGCCAACATACCCTGTTTACCAATGGCTAGTAGCAGCCTTCTAACGACAGAAAGCGAGGCGACGTATGGCCTGTAAATTCTGGATTTCCCACGTGGCAGCGGGGGCGTTAACGCTGGCGGTACTCATGAGTTGCGACTCGGATTTGCGCTCGGGCGGTCCGGGCATTGACGCCCGCGATATCGCCTCCACCCCGGGCCCCGCGCTGCACCCGGCGCTCTCCGGCACGGTGATGGAATTTGCCCGTCTGGACTTGACCGACGCCGTCCGTGTGGAAGGTTTTGGCATGGTCGGTGATCTCCCCGGCACCGGTTCGGGCGATATGCCCCCGCCCGTACGCGTGATGCTGGCGGACCAGTTGTATCGCATGGGCGCCGGCTCGCATATCCGTGGCACCTCCCAGTTCAATCCTGATACCATCTTGGCCTCCGGCCGTGTGGCCGCTGTTGCTGTGCAGGGGTTCATTCCCCCCATGTCCCCCAAAGGCACGCGCTTTGATCTGGAAATTCTCGCCCTGCCCAATACCCAGACGACTTCGCTGGTGGATGGCCTGCTTTGGTCGGCGGAATTAAAACAGGTCGGTCTGGTGGAAGGCGATGCCACCACCGCCACCATTTCTCGTGGCCGTGGGCCGGTATTTTGTGTGCCTAACCTAGATGGTGAGAACGAGAAAAAATCGCGCAATGTACGTTCCGGGCGGATTCTCTCGGGCGGTGTGACCCAGATTGATATGCCCGCCCAATTGCTGTTGTATACGCCGTCCTATCGCGTCGCCGCTCTGGTTCAGCGGGCCATCAATGCCCGTTATCCTGCCCGACCCCAATTGGCGGAGTCCAAGACTGATTCCACCGTGATGATCCGCATCCCGCCGGAATACACGGATCGCCCCGGCGAATTCATGGACTCGGTGCTGCATCTGTCGCTGGCCAACGATGTCCCCGGCTATAGTGAAAAGAAATCCAAGGAAATGTTGCAGGCGCTGCTGGAGCCCAATGCCCCGCATAAAGATCTCAGCCTGGCCTTGGAAATGATGGGACGAACCATCATCCCCGAGTTGCGCACGTACTATGTTCATCCCCAGGCCAGCGTGCGTTATTACGCCGCCCGCGCCGGGGCGGGCATGATGGACCTCGATGGGCTCGTGGTTCTCGAAGAATTTGCCCAGGACAGCCAGTCCCCCTTCCAGCTTGATGCCGTACGGAATCTGGCGGCGATTTGCGCCCGTAATATCGCCGCGGGCAGGGGGGATGAGTCCCGCACCAGTCTGGCCCTGATGAAGGCCGTCAATAGCCAGAATCTCAAAGCGCGTCTGGCCGCCTACGAAGGTATGGTCCAGATTAAATCCCAGGCCCTGCGCAGCTTCGGCGTGGCCGGACGGTTCTATATGGACCGGGTCATCGCCGATGGCGATCAGGTAATTTATGCCACCGTCAACGGCTTGCCGCGGATTGCCCTGCTGGGCCGGCAATTCAATCTGCCGTTGGGGGTGCTGCATGTTTCGGCGGATAATGTGATTACCGTCAGTGTGGCCGAAAAGCCCATCTTGGTCCCGCAGGGCGATGGTAAAGAACCCAAGGATGAAACGGTAACGCTCTATTTCCGGCGTTCAGGTGAAAAGGCCGTCCAGCTCAAATGTGGCCGTTCGCTGCCGATTATCTTGGCCACGCTGGCCTATACGCCTGATCCTTTGGCCGAAGACTACAACCCCAAGCAGGAATTCATCGGCGCCAATTATCAACGCGTCGTGGAAATGCTGTCCGCCCTGTGCCGGGACAAGAGCATCAACGCGACCTTCGTCCTGCAGAAACCGGCCACCCAATACTCGCTGGCGAATGCGGCGGATCAGCAGGTGCGGCCCGAAACCCGGCCCGCCAACGATCCGTAACCCGCTCCTGCCGGGAATCCCGCGCAACTCTGGGTTCGCGGTTACAATAGCGTAACGCGGGTGGTATGCCGATCACACGGGGTGATCAGACCGCCGCACGGGTGTTTTGGATGTATACAACGCGATGGCGTTACTTGCGACACAACTATTGGAACGCTTGCGACCGTTTTCGGTCCCCTCCACCGTCCGTGCTGCGCTCTTGCCCATGGGTGATAATGCCGAGGCCCTGCGCTATGTCCGCTACCTTACCCGCAACCACTACGAAAACTTCTCCGTAGTCTCCTGGTTGCTCCCCCGGCATCTCCGCGCCGACTTCGCCGCCATTTATGCCTTCTGCCGGACCGCCGACGACCTTGGCGACGAAGTCCCCGACCGGGCTTTGGCCACCGATTTATTGGCCCATTTTCAGGCCCAGACCGAAGACCTCTTCCGGGGCCGGGCCAATACGGCGGTATTCCGCGCCCTGCTGCCTACCGTCGCCCGGCACAATCTGCCCCCCGAACCCTTCCTCGATCTGATCAGCGCCTTCCAGCAGGATCAGACCGTCACCCGTTACGATACCTTCGCGCAGGTCGTGGACTATTGCCGCCGCAGTGCCAATCCCGTGGGCCGCCTGGTCCTGATGATGACCGGCTATCGCGACGACGCCCGCTTTGCCCTCTCCGACTGTACCTGCACGGCGCTGCAACTGGCCAATTTCTGGCAGGATGTCCGCCGTGATGTCGTCCAGCGTCAACGCATTTATCTCCCGCGCGAAACCATGGCCGCCTACGGGGTTACCGAAGCCCAGATTATCGCCGGCGAATCCTCTCCCGGCTATATCGCCGCCATCCAATCCGAAGTGCGGCGTACCTGGGACCTGTTCCATCAGGGCGAGGCCCTCCTGCCGATGTTGGATACCCGCGTGCGCTACCACATTGGCCTGTTCAGCGCCGGAGGCAAAGCCACCCTGCGGGCCATCGAACGCCAGGGCTACGATACCCTGACGCAGCGCCCGTATTTACGCCGCTGGGACAAACTTAAACTCATGACGCTGGCCATCCCGGCCGCCTGCGCGGCCCGTTTTGGCTCCCGAGGTGCCACCCCATGACCGCCACCACCGTACCACCCGCAGCCCCCGTTCCGCTGGCTAATCATGCCGCCGATCTGGCCCTCTCGCACGCCTACTGCCTGCACCTGACCCGTCAGGCGGCCCGCAACTTTTACCACGGCTTGAAACTTCTGCCGCTCCCCAAACGTCAGGCCATGTTCGCCGTATATGCCTGGATGCGGCTGGTGGACGATATCGCCGACGATGTGGACCAGCGCACCCCCGCCCAGCGCCGTACCGAACTCTCCGCCTGGCGTACCGCTACCGCGCAGGTTTACACCGGCCAGACCCACGGCCTCGACCATCCCGTGTGGCCCGCCTTTGCCTCCGCCGTCCGCGAATTCGGAATTCCCGAACACATCTTCGCCGATATGATCGCCGGCCAGATTCAGGACCTCGATTACCAGCCGTTCGCCACCTTCAAAGAGGTGCATCATTACTGCTATCGCGTGGCCAGCACCGCCGGCCTCGCCAGCGTCTATGTCTGGGGCTTCAGCGGTGGGGAGGCCACCCTGCAATTGGCCATCGACCGCGGCATCGCCTTCCAGTTGACCAACATTCTGCGTGATCTGCGCGAAGACGCCCAGCGCGGTCGCATCTATATCCCCATGAACGAACTGGAAAAATATTCCGTGCATCCCGAGGCTTTTGCCACCACCGCGGCGCCCTGGAATGTACGCTCCCTGCTCAACTATCAGGTGGACCGGGCGATGGATTATTTCCGCCGTTCCGAAGGTCTGGAAGCCCGCGTCAGTCCGGATTGCCGGCCCGCGTTGCTGGCCATGACCATGATCTATTTCGGCGTCTTGAAACGCATCCGGCGCGACCCCGCGGCCGTGCTGAAGAAGCGCGTGCGTTTGCCGCTACTGCAGAAACTCTGGATCGCTTACCGCTCCACCAAGA
>JBAXGE010000151.1:0-5491 GCA_037139555.1 Phycisphaerae bacterium | reverse complement strand
TCAATCCGTGAAATAAGTACTTCATATTATGTCCTTGGGGTGTGCGGGCTTGCAGCCATTACAACCGATCGCGGGGCGTGTTGTCAAGAAGTAGAAATGTCACCCTGATCCCATAGATAGCGCCCCGTCAGCACCTTAAAACGCAACGCCTGACCCCCTCACCACAAAAAGCCGCTCCCGCACCACCGCGCCGGCCAGCCGCCCGTCCGCGCCGCGGGGTTCGCGCTGTGGGCAAACGCCACTCGCTTGATGAATTGATGCATTATCTGCTGACGCATCGGGAGAAGATCGCGTACGCGCGGTTCCAGTCGGAGGGTATGAAAATTGGCTCAGGCCCGACGGAGTCCGGGTGCAAATCGGGATCGTGGCGGCTCAAAGGAGTGGGCATGCGTTGGACGGCCCGTAACGCCGAGGCGCTCCATGCCTTGGAGTCTTTGCACCAGAGCAACCTGTGGCCCGCCTATTGGCAATCAAGAATTAAAGCCGCCGCCTGAAAGATTGGCAGACCCGCCAAGCCCATGGCTTGGAAGATGCGCGCCGACAATGCGGGAAGATAAAGGTGTACGGTGCAAATGTTTGGCGCCATGGCCGACCAAGGGATTAAGCGAGGGGGCCGTGGAGGGCACCTGATCGAACCAGGTCGATGGTGGCGCGGAGGCCCTCCTGCATGAGGGGGAGTTGCCAGATGTCGTAACGATGACCTGGGGCGAATACGGCGATGTTGGGCATCTTCGTGTTCTGCCATGCGACGGGCCATTCCTTACCGTCGGCCATGGTGGCCGTGGCGAGCACCTTTACCAAATTCCCGTGGCCCAGTTGTGTATACACTTCATCGCGCGGGAGCCACGCCTCTTGCCACGGGAGGCCGAGCGCCGCGTCCTTGATCCGAATGACACACGGTTCGTGCGGATGACCTGACTTGACGGGCGCTACTTCATCGTGCCAAACCCAATACAGGCCGCACCATTCCCGATACTGCTGCCAGTCGGCGTAGGCACCAATGCCGCAATGCACAATGGCCAGCGGCTTGCCGGCGTTGACCCAGGCAGTAACGGCTTCCTTGGCGGCGGGTGTGGTCTTGCGCTGAGTGTGGTAGATGAGCAGGAGATCTGCATCCACGAGATCCGCGGGGGTGAGTTCGCCCTTTTCAGCCTCAATAACCGTTAACTTATCAACACCGAGCGCAGAGATGGCACTGACAACCCCGTCGCGCCCGCTCAGACCGATGCTGGGATCAAAGTGATGCGCATCGGCAACCAGTACGGCGTGCTTGGCAATGGGCGGACGCTTGGGGCCGTGCTGTAGTATTTCCAGCGGCGCGAACTTTGTGGTCATGGGGAGTTTGATACGCTTCTGCAGGCGCGCGGATTCATGCGCGGCAAACGCCACGCGGGTGGCGTCGGCATTGCGATTGGCATCGCAGGCGATGGGAGCGTTCTGGTCGATGGCGGCAAATAATTCCTTCATCAGGCCGTAGAAACCTGGTACTTGGATGATGGCGATTTCTTCGTAACCGTTCTTGGACCACACTTTCAGCGTCTTGCCTTCGATATGCATCATACCGGCGGTGCCACGCACACAGAACATCGTGCCCCCGGCGACATCGGGCCCGGTGATGAACGTGGCTTGGCGTCCGCTGTCGAACGCCACGTGGAGTACTGAAGAGTCTTCTACGGCGTGTTGGTAACGGCGATTTCCGTTGTGTTCAATGCCTGCCAGGACCGAGACTGGTTTGCTGTCGAACAGCCAGGCGGCCATATCAAACCAATGCACGGTCCACGAAAGGACGTCCCAGCCATCACCTACGCGGGCTTCGATGGTGAGATCATCGCCGAGTTTGCCGCTTTGCAGCAGTTCCTTGGCCTTGATGAACTCGGGTTCGTAGCAGCGTTGGTGGGCAATGGCGAACTTCACATTGTTCTTGCTGCACGCCGCCAGCATGTCATCGATCTGGCTGCCATCGAGGGCCATGGGTTTCTCGCAGATAATACCCTTCACACCGGCCGCAACGGCCTCCAGCACCTGCGGGTGGTGGAGCGCGGGCCAAGTACAAATGCTAACCACATCGGGCGTAGTCGCTTTGTACAACTCGGCGGTGCTGGCGAAAAGCTGATTCGCCGGTAGCTTGAACGCCGCGCCAAATGCCGCGAGATTTTCCGGATTCGGATCAACGCCACAGAGCTTTACGGCGGCGTCGGCATGGAGATACCCCTTGGCATGCCAATGGCCTATGGCCCAGCCTTCTTTGTCGGTGCCGCGTTTACCACAACCGATGACTGCGACTGTCTTCATTTGGTCCTTTCGCGAAGAAATTGTGCGGATTTTTTAACAGCTGCTGCCCCTGCTACTTCCAGCGTGGTGGGGCCGTCAAAGCCGATCTTAATCAGTTCATCGAGCACCCTATCGATGCCGATGACGCCTTCACCGAGGGGAATGAGGGCCATGCCGCAACCATAAAGCGTGCCGCGTTTGGGCAGCCATTCGGCGGGCATATCTTTCCAATGAACGTGCTTAATCCGTTTTCCAAAGGTCTTAATGTAAGTCACCGGATCGCCGCCTCCCAACCAGAGATTGCCGGTATCGAGGTTGAGGCCGACGGTTTCGGCGTGCCCGAGCTTTTCGAGAAGTGTGGCCGTGAGATTAATGTTGTCGGTGACGTAGCCATGAGGTTCAAGGAGAAGTTCAATGCCCAGTTGCTTGGCCCAGCGAACGGGCCAATATAGTTTCTCGGCGAGGGCGAAGATTCGTTGCTCATCACTGAGCTGGTGGCCGAATTCAGTTCTTGGGTCGCCATCGGTGGTGATGACTTGCTTGACCCCTATGAAATGTGCGAGCTTGATGGCCTTGATGATCTGGGGTGTCGAGTAGATGTCGGGGCTGATGGGATCGAGCAGGTTGGCATGAGCGCAGACGGCGGTGAGCGTGATGCCGGTGCTCCCAATCATCTCGGCGATGCGTTGGGGGTGGCTTTCGAGGCTGACCGATGCGGCGAAGCCGAATTCCGTGCCCAACGTGGCACCATCATGGTTGTCGGTGACGTCGGCGTAAGTGATGCCCAAGTCACGAATGGCCTCAAACTGCCGGCGCATGTCGGAGAAGGGCTGAACCAGGGCAAAACAACCGATTTTCATGGACAGGCTCACTGAAAAAAAATGATCCCGCCGCGACGCTTGTGCGTGAGGTGGGGGTCAGGGGCTAACATTGGTCGCAGATCGTTTGGCGGTGCACTTTGATACCCATCCATCTTATCATATTTTTGCGTCCCGCCTATTGAATGCGTTCCGAAATCACATCGGCAGATTGGGTCGCTTGGCCGCGCTTGCGGCATTAGCTAGCGGGCATTTTACGCGCAGTATCTGCAGCAGTTTTTCAAGATGGGTGCGTGCAGTGGGGCTCGTTAGCGCATCCAAGCCAAGATCGCCGTGTAGGCCACCGATGGCATTCGCGGATTCGGGTTGGTAATCCGCCGGCAGTTCATGGTGAGCGAGGAAGTGCTTCAAAGCGCGGACGCGTTCATCAGACTCATGCTGGCGTTGGCGGCGGCGTTCGGCACCGCGTATGCGATAATCGTCCTGTATCCCGGCGCGACGCGCCAGCTCTTCAAGCCATTTGCGGCCATATTCGACGTGCGCAGTCTCATCAATAATGTCGTATTGCATCATTTCCGCAGAGGCCGCGTCATTGCCGTTGGCAAAATCCTCGAAGCAATAGCGTTTGGTTTCAAAATAGCCGGTCTCAGCGACTTGCGTGATGCCGAAAAACTCCTCGTAGAGATCGGCCGGCGTCATGTGCGGCAGCAAGCCGTCACCATTTTTGTCATAGGACGAATAGCCGATGTCTTTGATATCGATGCCGAAGTCACGCAGGCGAGTGAGACCCGAGTTGCCGTGACGCGATTCGTCCCACATGTGGCGTGCTTCTTCATAGATGAATTGCCATGGCATGAAGTCGGCGTAGTACAGCCAGCGTAGCTGCTGCTCGGCCACGCCCATTTCCCAGAAGTAGCCGATCATGAAGAAGAGGCGGCGGACTTCGACGGACTCGGACCAACGCGTCTGCAGCAGCGGCATGATGTTGGGGGCTTCATTCCAGTGCGGGACGCGGCCGGGAGTTTGGGGCTGGCGGAACTCGGTGTTGATGCCGACGGTGGCGGCGTAAGGATCGGCAGGCGTGGCGTGATCGGTCAGATGCTCATGCTCGCTCAGCAATCGTTGAATGTTGGTGAGATAGATTTGATCGTATTGCGTGGTTTGGCGCTGGGAGAAATTGGCAAACCATTTGGCTTGGATCTCGTGGTTGGCGATGAGTTCGCGGAGCATTTCGTGCGTGGGTTTGTCGTGAACGGGATGGGACTCGGCGAGGTACTCGCGATAGGCCCGCGTGAGTGTTGCTTGTACGAGCGCATGTGCGCCGTGCATCGCGTGGTTGAAATCAGGTGCCAGCAGCACCGTGTTCATCAGCGACTCATACGTCTTACCGACTGGGGCTTCCGGTCGCCCACCGGGGTATTGATCAAGCCGTCGGCGCAAGCGATCAACATTTTCAGCTTGCAGCCACGCGTGATAGCAGACGGCAAGTTTGTCCTGCCAGTCGCAGGCCTGGCGGCCCCAACCGCAGATGATGCGCAGCAACGAGTACTCCACGTACCGCCAGTTCGCCAGCAGTTGGTAAGATTCAGGAATAATGCGCGGCCGTTTCGGCATAGCGTGCGTGGTCATGCTTTGGCTCCTACACCAGTACCTTTGTGCATTTTAGAATACTCTATTCGCCCAAGGACAGTGAGTCAACCTTCGACTCATTTCAACGCATGCCGCTCGCTGGTCACTTCCAGACATACATCCACCATGGGGTCCACGGCCAAAATTGCCACCTTCTAATTTGAAAATACGGTGCCAGCGGAACGTCCAAACTTCTGTAAGTCCTTGCATTTCAGTTGACTGTGGGTGGCCCCGCAGGGCCGCGTACGACTGATAGGAAATTCAATTCCACCTGGGTGCGTGTTGCGTGGGGTGGTGGTGATGGGCCAATTTCCATCACTGCGGCGACATTCAACTTGCTGCATTCCCAATCAGACGGCCGAGGCTGCCGCAGATCATTCCGGGGGTGAAGTTTCATGTCACGCAACCTTTGGGTCCAGATGAGAAAATCGCCCAGTTGATTCTACAGCGTATGCAGCATTGCCTCGAAAACATATTTCCGCGCGACACGTGCAAGCACGGGGACTGCTGCGGCCATAAGTCGAACTATGGCCATCATAGGACAGCAGAAGCCCGAAGGCAATTGGGATGGCGAATACAACGCCAACATCTCCATCCCCTATGCGCTGCTCTTCCTTTCGCGTGGCCGCAATCCCATCGTCTTCAACAAACTCCAATATGATGGCCCATGGAATGCCCGGCCGCGCGATAATGCCTACACCGAGTGGTCCGAAAGCCTTGCCCGCAATGTAGTCCTCTTCAGCCACATCCAGAATAACCCGCCCGCCCCGACG